>CAXGUG010000032.1:0-33172 GCA_964012715.1 uncultured Rhodospirillaceae bacterium
ATGGGCGGTTTATGACCGGCTGCTGCCGGGGCGGTTCCCCAAGTCGTTGAAATATCCATCGGACACTATCCAAACTTTTGCCCGCATGAGCAATCCTACAGCTTAAGCTGACCAAAACCTGAACGATGCAAAACTGCTTTGTTCGCCGCGCCCCCTGTTTCGGCAGCACGCATGCCCTTATATACAGGCTGCGGCGGCGTCATACGTATATGACTTTAGTCAAGATTCCCGCTTGTATCTCGGGCACCGAAGCCCAACCATATGAAACTCAATACATTTCAGGATTATCCCATATGCGGCGTGACGACCAACAGGCCTCCGCGGGCACCCGCCGGAACGACTGGCAGACCGTAAAAACCCTGCTTCCTTATCTTTGGCCTGACGGCGAAAAAGATTTGCGCCTGCGCGTAATTTTCGCAGTTTTATTCCTAATTGCGGCAAAAGGCACCAGCGTCGCCATCCCGCTGATCTACAAATACACGGTCGATGCCCTGGACAGTAAGACCGCCGCCGTCGTCGCCGTACCGGTGATGATCCTGTTGGCCTACGGCCTGGCGCGTATCCTGTCGCAGGCATTCGGCGAACTGCGTGACGCCGTTTTCGCCCGCGTCGCCCAGCGGGCAATTCGCCTGGCCGGGCTCAAGACCTTCCGCCATCTGCATCAACTCAGCCTGCGTTTTCATCTGGACCGCAAGACCGGCGGCGTCAGCCGCGCGGTGGAACGCGGCACCAAGGGCATCGAATTCCTGCTGCGTTTCATGCTGTTCAACATCGTGCCGACCCTGTTCGAGATCGGCCTGACTTGCGGCATCCTGTGGTACCTGTTCGGGCCGATGATGGCCCTGGTCACTTTCGTGACCATAGCGCTCTACATCTACTTCACCCTCTGGGTGACGGAATGGCGCATTCAGTTTCGCCGGACCATGAACAACACCGACAACGAAGCCAACACCAAGGCCATCGACAGCCTGTTGAACTTCGAGACGGTCAAATATTTCGGCAACGAAGATCACGAAGGGCGGCGCTTCGACCATGCCCTCGCCCGGTACGAAGAAGCGGCGGTCAAATCCAATACCTCGTTGGCCATGCTCAACATCGGTCAGGGCGCGATCATCGCCGTCGGCCTGACCGCGATGATGTGGATGGCGGCGCAAGGCGTGGTCGACGGCACCATGACCATCGGCGACTTCGCCATGGTCAATGCCTATCTGATCCAGCTTTACATGCCGCTCAACTTCCTGGGCTTCGTTTATCGCGAAATCAAACAGAGCCTGACCGACATGGAACAGATGTTCGGCCTGCTCGACGTCGACCCGGAAGTCGCCGATGCCCCTGACGCCAAGTCCCTGGACCTGGCCGGCGCGGAAGTGACCTTCGACAACGTGTCCTTTGCCTATGATGCCCGCCGACCTGTCCTGAAAGACGTCAGCTTCACCGTTCCGGCAGGCAAGACTGTCGCCCTGGTCGGCCCGTCGGGATCGGGCAAATCGACCATTTCACGACTGTTGTTTCGGTTCTACGACGTCTCCGGCGGGCGCATCCTGGTCGACGGCCAGGACATCCGCCAAGTGACCCAGCAAAGCCTGCGCGCCGCCATCGGCATGGTTCCGCAGGACACGGTGCTGTTCAACGACACGATCTTCTACAACATCGCCTATGGCCGCCCCGGGGCCAGCCCCGCCGAGGTCGAGGAAGCCGCCCGCACGGCCCAGATCCACGACTTCATCATGGACCTGCCCGACGGCTATCAGGCAACCGTGGGCGAGCGTGGCTTGAAGCTGTCCGGCGGCGAAAAGCAGCGCGTCGCCATCGCCCGGACGGTCCTGAAGGCCCCGCACATCCTGATCTTCGACGAGGCGACCTCGGCACTGGATTCCCGCACCGAGCAAGACATCCTGAAAGCCCTGAAGGCCGTCGCCAAGGGCCGCACCACGCTGACCGTCGCCCACCGCCTGTCGACCATCGTCGATGCCGATGAAATCCTGGTTCTCGAGTCAGGACAGATCATCGAACGCGGGCGGCACGAGGACCTGCTGCAACACGGCGGTCGGTACGCCGAAATGTGGGCCCGTCAGCAACAGCAGGAAAAAGCCCGCGAGGCCCTGGAAGAAGATGACGAAGGGCCCAGCATCCGCGAGACGGCGGAGAACCCGGCGGCGGGATAATCCGCCGCGTCGGGTCTGCTGGAAGGCACGCTACGGTAAAAACCGAAGTAATTGGCCCTATCCTCCGGCATCGTTCCGCCGTAGCGTTAGCGTCCCTCCTCTTTCTCGATCTTCCGGGACAAGGACGGCCATGGGCTTGATGGAACTCACCATTCTGGCGGGCGCGCTTGCGGGCGGGTTCGTTTCAGGATTGACCGGCTTCGGCACGGGAATTACCGCCTTGGCCATCTGGTTGACCGCGGTCGAACCGGTCGTCGCCGGGCCGTTGGTGGTCGTCTGTTCGCTGATTTCGCAGCTTCAGAATTTGCCGTCGATCTGGCACGCCGTCGACTTGCGCCGGGTCATGCCCTTTATCATCGGCGGGTTGGTCGGCATTCCCCTGGGCACCCTGGCCCTGCCCCATGTTTCGATGACCGGGTTCAAGCTGGGGGTCGGGCTGCTGTTGATCGCGTTCTGCACCATCACCCTGTTGCGCCGCGCGGCACCCAAGGTCACCTGGGGCGGTGGTTGGGCCAACGGCGTCGTCGGCCTGGGCGGCGGGGTCCTGGGCGGCCTCGCGGGCCTGTCCGGCCCCTTGCCGACCATCTGGGCGACCTTGCGCGGCTGGACCAAGGATGAGAAACGCGGCGTTTATCAGGCCTATAACACCACCATGCTGGCGCTCTCGCTGGTCAGCCAGGCCATCGGCGGTTTCATGACGGCCGAGGTCGGACGCTTGGTCCTGGTCGCTTTCCCCGCGACCATCGCCGCGTCCTGGCTGGGACGGCGCGTCTACGATCGCTTGGGCGACGGCCGGTTCAATCAGGTCGTGCTCGTGCTGTTGCTATTCTCCGGCATTTCCCTGGTCGTGACGGCGCTGTGGTCCTAAGCTTTCGGCATCGCGCCTTATCATCTTGAAAGCTTCGTTATGGACCTGCCCGCCCCCCTGCTTCACCTGTCCGCCATCCATTTCCTGATGGCGATGGTGCCCGGCCCCAATACGGTCGTCGTCAGCTACGCCGCCGCGGCCCAATCACGCCGCGCCGGATTGACCGCGGCCTCGGGCGTAATGGTCGCTTCGGTAATCTGGGTCGCCCTCAGCCTGGGCGGGATCGGCCTGGTGCTGATGCAGGCGGGCGAGCTTTACACGGCGGCGCGTCTGTTGGGTGCGGCCTATCTGGTCTACGTCGGGATAAAGCTGTTCCGGGCCGGTCGCCCGGAGGACACGGCGGCGGCATTGAACACGCGCCCCCGCTTTCGCAAATCGCCATTCGTCGGCGGGCTGTTGACGACGATCAGCAACCCCAAGTCCGCCGTGTTCTGGACCAGCGTCTTCACCCTGGTCGTTCCCGGCAATGCGCCCATTTGGTTCTATGGCGCGATTGTCGCCCTAATCGCGGTGCAGTCGATGGTCTGGTACGGCGCGGTGGCACTGATGCTGTCGACGCCGGTCGCCCGCGCGAACTATGCCCGTTTCGCCCGCTGGCTCGACCGACTGGCCGGTGGGGCTATGATCCTGTTGGGAATGAAGGTTGCCGACGATGTGCGCCGTGAATTGGCCGCACGCAGTTTGTAGCGGATGGCCGAGCGAGTTAGCAGGCAAATTGGCACGCAGCCTGCATGATCGTTTGCCGATATACCGACCTTCACCAATAGAGTTCCGCCATGCCGCTCAGTCAAATCCTATACACCAGCCAATCCGCGCAACCCATCGATCAAAAGCGTTGCAGTGAAATCCTGCAGAAATCGCGCGTCAACAATCAGCGCGACGATATCACCGGCCTTCTGGTGCTGCTGCCGAATGGGACGTTCGTGCAGCTTTTGGAGGGCGAGCGAAGCGTTTTGCAAAGCACGATGGATCGCATTCTGCAAGATCGCCGCCATGACAACGTTGGCGTGATCTTCGAGATGGAAGTATCGAAACGGTCCTTCCCCGAATGGGAGATGGGATATCGCGCCGTTGGCGAGGACGAGGTCGCCGATATGGCCGGCCACCGCAACACGACGACCAGCGGAGAATTGCGGGCCTTGTTCGACCCCGGTTCGCCGATCCATGCCGTCATGCGATCAATCTGCATGGCTAATCTATCCAGACAGTCCGCCTGAGCTTAGGCCCCCTGGGCGGCGGCGGGCCATCCTGAAACGGTATGTCTGCGGCAACGATTAAGGGATACCCCAAGCAGGGCGATCAGAGTCGGCACCAATAGGCGCCGACGCGGCATCACGCCGTGGTTTCCCGCGCGATCCAGCCGCCGCCCAGGACCCGGTCGCCCTGATAGAACACGCAGGCCTGACCGGGGGCGACGCCGTTCTGCGGCTCGTCGAATTTGACCGCCGCCGTATCCTCGCCCGTGCCGAACAGGGTCGCCGCGACGGGTTTGACCATCGAGCGGATCTTGACCTGCACGCGGTGAACCTTGGCCCGCAGCGGACCGTCGCCCAGCCAATTGACCTCATTCACGTTCAGGCTGCCGCGCCCCAGGGCGGCGCGCGGACCGACCACGACGCGGCGGCCTTCCGGCTCCAACCGGATCACGTACAGGGGTTCTTCCGTGCCGCCGATGCCGATGCCCCGGCGCTGGCCGACCGTGTAGTGAATGATCCCGTCGTGATGGCCCAGGACGTTGCCCGCCTGATCCACGATCTCGCCGGGCTCGTTCGCTTCGGGGCGCAGGCGCTCGACAATGCGGGCGTAATTGCCGTCGGGCACGAAGCAGATATCCATGCTTTCCGGTTTGTCGGCGACGGCCAGGCCCAGGCGCTGGGCATGGCGGCGGGTTTCGGCCTTGTCCATGCCGCCGAGCGGAAAGCGCAGGAAATCGAGCTGTGCGCCGGTGGTCGTGAACAGAAAATAGCTTTGATCCTTTGACGGATCGGCAGCGCGATGCAGTTCCGGGCCGCCGTCGCCCAGGACGCGGCGCACGTAATGGCCGGTGACCAGCGCATCCGCGCCGAGGTCGCGGGCCTGGCCCAGCATATCCTTGAACTTCACCGTCTGATTGCAGCGCACGCAGGGGATCGGGGTTTCGCCGCGCAAATAGGTATCGGCGAAATCGTCCATCACCTGTTCCTTGAACCGGTTTTCATAGTTCAGGACGTAATGGGGGAACCCCAGTTGATCAGCGACCCGGCGGGCATCGTAAATGTCCTTGCCGGCGCAACAGGTCTTCTGCCCCGGCAGAACCTCGCCCTGATCGTAGAGCTGCATGGTCATGCCGACCACGTCATAGCCCGCTTCCTTGACCAGGGCGGCCGCGGTCGAGCTATCGACGCCGCCGGACATGGCGACGACGACGCGGGTGTCCTGGGGCTTCTTATCGCCCAGGCCCAAATCGATCACGGAGGTGCTTTCAGGGGTGCTCATGGCCGGAATATAGGGGTTCCGCGGGCGGGTGCAAGCCTGCCCGCTAGATCACGCCGCGGGACGGATCGGGCGCCGGGCTGTCCGCGCGGCCCAATTCATCCAGCGTTTGCAGGGTCACCGAGCGGAAATCCCGACGATACAGGACCAGCACGACCCAAACCGTGGTCACGAACAGGCAGAGCGGATGAATGAACCAGGGCAGCAGCGCCATGGCGAAATAGTAGCTGCGCAGTCCCCGGTTGAAGTTGGCCTGCGCACGACCAAGGATCAGGGCCGCGCGGGACGGAAAGGACGCCTTGATCGCGGCATCGCACTCACCGGCCTGGGGGGCCGCGCCGATCATCACCAGCGTGTAATTGAACTGCCGCAGGCACCAGGCGAATTTAAAGAACGCATAGACAAACACGACCGCCAGGATGAACACCCGCAATTCCATCAAGCGGCGGGATGCGGGCTGGGCCATGGAGACATCGTGGATGATGACGCGCAGGTCTTCGATCTGCCCCAACAGGGCGACCACCCCGGCCAGCACCAGCATGGTGGTAGACATGAACAGGCTGCCGGAGCGGATATAGGCATTGACGATCTGCACGTCGGCCATGCGGTTGTCGCGCTCCAACATGCGCTCCATCCACCGCAGGCGGTAATCGTGCAGGACCACGGCCATCGGCCGCTTGCCCCAGGCGATCTGATCGGCCAGCGCTGTATAACCCGCCGCACCCGCAAGGAACCAGACGAGCGCCATCGCATCCAACAGCGGGATGGTGGTGCCGAACAACATGGTCTCGCTCAACATCGTCATGGCTCTGCCTTGCTTTTACCAGGCCGGAGAAGGGCCTTCGGGACAGGCGGTCAGTCGCGCTCGTCCAACCAGGCCATCTGAATGGCCTCTAGAACCTTTTCGTTGGATTTCTGCGGATCGTCTTCGAAATCAGGCAATTCCTGAACCCATTTCCATAGGTCCGTGAAGCGCAGATTGACCACATCCGCATCGGGATGGGCGTCTTCTAGCTCGATCGCGATGTCGATGGTATCGGTCCAACGCAGCCCCATTACAGCCCCCTCTTTCCGATCAGACCTTGCGGTCGACCATCATGTTACGGGTCGCCTTGGGCAAAGTCACCTTCAGGCCATTCAGTTCTTCCGACATCACCAACTGGCAGCCCAAACGCGACGTATGGGTCAAGCCGAACGCCAGATCGAGCATGTCTTCCTCGTCCTCGCTGGCCTCTTCCAGCTTGTCGTAGAAATCGGGATCGACGATGACGTGGCAGGTCGAACAGGCCAACGAACCTTCGCAGGCCCCTTCCAGATCGATGCCGTTGCGGTGCGCGACCTCCAACACCGACAAGCCTTCGGGCGCGTCCACTTCCTGGGCCGTGCCGTCCGGCAGGACGAAGGTCATCTTGAACATCTTGGTCATGGGGGGTGGTGATCCTTCTCGTACTATCGTCCGCCGCCGGGCTCAGTCGCCGGCCTCGGCCTTTTTCTGCGTCTCGTCTTGTTGTTCTTCCCGGTCGCGGGTCGCCTTGTCCAGGCGCTCGACCTCGACCCCGCGCAAAGCAGCGCGAATGCCCCGGTCCATGCGCTTTTCGGCGAATTCGCGGGTGCCTTCTTCCAGCTTTTCGACGGCCGCGTTGATGGCGTCGCGGTCGGTTCCGGCAACGGCGGCTTCCGCCGCGCCGACAAGGGCTTCGATCTCGGCCCGCTCGTCGTCGCTCAGCAAATCGCCATCGACCCCGACCGCCGCCCGCACGGCGCCGATGGCGCGTCCGGCCTCTACCCGGGCCTCGGCCAGGATGCGTTGGGTCATGTCGTCCTTGGCGTGCTTCATGCTGTCGTACAGCATCTGCGACATTTCGTCTTCGCTCAGACCGTAGGACGGTTTGACCTCGATGCTCTGCTCGGTCCCGGTCGTTTCCTCGCGCGCGCTGACAGTCAACAGGCCGTCGGCATCGACCGCATAGGTCACGCGGATGCGCGCCGCCCCCGCCGTCATCGGCGGAATGCCGCGCAGCGCAAACCGCGCCAGCGAGCGGTTCTGATCGACCATTTCCCGCTCGCCCTGAACCACATGCACCGCCATGGCGGTCTGACCGTCCTGATAGGTCGTGAATTCCTGGGCCTTGGCCACGGGGATCGGCGTGTTACGGGGAATGATCTTTTCCGTCAGGCCGCCCATGGTCTCGATGCCGAGGGACAGGGGTGTGACGTCGAGCAACAAGGTGTCGGAACCACGGGTCAGGGCCTCGGCCTGCAGGGCAGCCCCCACGGCGACGACCTCGTCCGGGTCGATATCGGCCAGGGGTTCGCGCCCAAACAGCTCGGCAACCTTCGCCCGGACCAGGGGGACACGGGTCGATCCGCCGACCAGGACCACGCCCTTGACCGCATCGGGGGTGACCTCGGCGTCTTCCAACACGTCCTCGCAGATACGAAGAGTCCGCGCCACCAAGGGTTCGATCAGGGCATCGAATTCAGCCCGGCTCAGGGAGAATGTCTGGCTTTCGCCCCCCAGGGCCAATTCCCAGGTTCCGGCATCATCGGCGCTCAGGGCTTCCTTGACCTCGCGCGCCGTGGCTATGGCTTGTTTGACCGCGCCCGCACCCGGGGTCTCGCCGGTCCAATCCTTCAGGAAATGTTCGGCGATCGCGTGGTCGAAATCGTCGCCGCCTAGGGCCGCGTCACCGCCGGTGGCCAGCACCTGGAACACGCCCTTTTCCATGCGCAGCAGCGAGATATCGAACGTGCCGCCGCCCAAATCGTAAACCGCGTAAAGCCCTTCGGCTTCCTTATCCAAGCCGTAGGCCAAGGCCGCTGCCGTCGGCTCGTTGACCAGGCGCAGAACGTCCAGACCTGCCAAGCGGGCGGCGTCCTTGGTCGCCGTGCGGGCAGCATCGTCGAAATAGGCCGGCACGGTGATGACCGCGCGCGTTACTTCGCGCGACAGAACCTCTTCCGCCCGTTCCTTCAGCGCCGTCAGAATATGGCCCGAGATCTCGACCGGCGTCAGGCGATGACCGCCGACGTTGAGACGGACCATGCGCGAGCCGCCCTCGTCATCCGGCTCGACCGTGAATGGCAAGTGACCGGCGACGGTTTTGATATCTTCAATCCCGCGGCCCATCAGCCGTTTGATCGAGCTGACGACGCTGTCCGGCCGCATGGCCAAAAGGTTCTTGGCCAATCCGCCGACGATGGGCGAGCCATCGGGCGCATAAGCCACGACGGACGGCACCAGGGCCTGCCCGTCTTCGTCGCGCAGGACTTCGGGCGTACCGTCGACCGAGACGGCGGTCACTGAGTTGGTGGTGCCGAGGTCGATACCGACGGCGACGTCGTGGTCGCCTTCGTGCGGGGCCGGGGTTTCACCCGGCTCGTAAATCTGCAGCAGCGCCATGGTTTAGGCCCTGCCCCGCATTTGGGCGCGGCGAAAACGCGTTTCGTCGGCCAGCTTGCGCAGATACTTCAATCGGGTGATCAGCGTGCCGATCCGGTCCAGGTCCGTGCCGTGAAAGGCATCGGCTAATTCGGCTTCGCAATCGGCGATGTCGCCCTGCGCGCGGCGGGTCAAATCGCCGACCTCTTCCGCGGTTTCCGCGTCGGCCAGGGCTTCGCGCATTTCCATGGCTTCCATCAGGATCACCGGGTCGTTCAGGGCGTTACAGCCCTCTTTCAACACGTCCAATCCCATCAGATGGGCCAGATAGACCGAGCGTTTCAGCGGGTCCTTAAGCGTCTCATAGGCATCGTTCAGGCTGGTCGCCTGTTGTTGGCTCAACGTCTTCTCCCGGGTGGTGCGGGTGGCGAAACGGTCGGGGTGCAATTGGCGCTGCAATTGGAAATAGGCTTTTTCCAATGCGGCCGTATCTACCTCGAACCCGCGCGCCACGCCCAAACGCTGGAAATGATCGGCTTGGCCGGGGGCCTGCACCGCCTTGCAGCTTGGGCAGAACGGTTCACCCGACACCACCGGCCCCTGACAGGACCAGCAGGCCTGGACAATCCGTTCATCGGCGGCCGCTTGGGTCTCAGGCTTGGCCGCGCCGTCTGCTGTCGCTTGCACCAGCGTCATTTTCCTTTCTGCCGAATGCCCCGGGCGGGGCGGGAAGAACCAGGGGCCGGGAACGAGCCCCCAGCGAGAAGACGGCCTTGGGCCGATCAGATGTGGAAGGATTCGCCGCAGCCGCAGCGCCCCTTTTCATTCGGGTTGTTGAACACAAAGCCGGATTCCAGCTTGTCTTCAACGAAATCCATTTCCGTCCCGATGATGAACATCGTGGCCTTGGGGTCGATGAAGATCCGCACGCCCTTGTCCTCGATCACTTCGTCGAACTCGTTCTTATCGTCCGCGAATTCAAGGGTATAGGACATGCCCGAACAACCCTTGGTGCGAATGCCGACGCGCACGCCAGCGGACGGCTTGCCACGGCTTGCCAAGAGCGCTTTCACGCGCTCCGCGGCATGGTCCGTGATCGACATCATTTGCGGCCGTTCCATCGTCATCTTCCCGTCTTGGTCGTCTTCGTACTTCCGTATTCGGCGTCTTCCTTAACCCCGGCACACCGGGCGAGGCAAGGCCCCGCCCCCGTCCGAGGGTTCGATCAGGCGCCCTTCTTGGCCTTGTAGTCCGAAATCGCCGCCTTGATGGCGTCTTCGGCCAGAACCGAGCAGTGAATTTTCACCGGCGGCAGGGCCAGTTCTTCGGCGATCTGGGTGTTCTTGATCGCGCCGGCTTCCTCGATGGTCTTGCCCTTCACCCATTCGGTGATAAGCGACGACGAGGCAATGGCCGAGCCACAACCAAAGGTCTTGAATTTCGCGTCTTCAATGATGCCTTCCTCAGACACCTTGATCTGCAGCTTCATCACGTCGCCGCAGGCCGGCGCACCGACCAAACCGGTTCCGACACTGGTGTCGTTCTTGTCCAACGTACCGACGTTGCGCGGCTTTTCGTAGTGGTCGACGACCTTATCGCTATATGCCATTTCAAATTTCTCCTGTTCCCAAGGTTTCTTTTATCGGTCGGGGCGGCTTAGTGTTCCGCCCACTCGATCGAGGAGATGTCGATCCCCTCGTTGTGCATTTCCCAAAGCGGGCTCATCTCACGCAGCCGCTCGACTTCCTTGATAATCGTCTCGACGGCTTCATCGACCTCTTCCTCGGTCGTGAACCGGCCGAAACCGATCCGCAGCGAGGTATGGGCCAATTCCACGTCCACGCCCAGCGCACGCAGCACGTACGAAGGCTCCAACGAGGCCGAGGTGCAGGCCGAGCCGGACGACACGGCCAAATCCTTGATGCCCATCATCAGGCCCTCGCCCTCGACGAAGGCAAAGGAGATGTTGAGGTTGCCCGGGATGCGCTGATCCAAGTCGCCGTTCAGGTAAACTTCCGGCAGGCGGCCGACGATGGATTGGTACATCCGGTCGCGCAGGTGGCGCAGGCGTTCGTTCTCCGCACCCATCTCCTTTTCGGCGATGGCGCAGGCTTCGCCCAGACCGACACACAGCGGCGTCGGCAAAGTGCCGGAGCGCATGCCGCGTTCCTGACCGCCGCCGTTGATCATCGGGACCAGACGCACGCGCGGGCGGCGACGGACATAAAGCGCGCCGATGCCCATCGGACCGTAAATCTTGTGGCCCGAGATGCTCATCAGATCGATGTTCATGTCTTCGACGTCGAGCGGGATTTTGCCCACCGCCTGAGCGCAATCGGTGTGGAAGAACACCTTACGCTCGCGGCAAATGGCGCCGATTTCCTTCAACGGCTGGATCACGCCGATTTCGTTGTTCACGCCCATTACGGAAACGATCGCCGTCTTATCGGTGATGGTGTTGCGCAGCAGGTCCAGATCGATCAGGCCGTTCGGCTGCACCGGCAGGTAGGTGACTTCGAACCCTTCCTGTTCCAGGTGGCGGCAGGAATCCAGCACGCATTTGTGCTCGGTCACGACGGTGATGATGTGGTTCTTCTTGTCCTTGTAGAACTGCGCCACGCCCTTGATCGCCAGGTTGTTGGATTCCGTGGCGCCCGAGGTGAAGATCACTTCCTTCGGATTGGCGTTGATGATCGACGCAATCTGCTCGCGCGCAATCTCGACCGCGTCTTCCGCTTCCCAGCCATAGAAATGGCTGCGCGAATGCGGATTGCCGAACTGTTCCGAAAAGAACGGCAGCATCTTTTCCACCACGCGCGGGTCGGTCGGCGTCGTCGCCTGATAATCCAGATAGATCGGGGCCTTCCGGTTCTGGATCGTATGCGGCAGGTGGTTCGTTTCTTGATCTGTCGTTGCGCTCATCGTTGTGTCGCTTTCCTTCCGGGGGGTCTTTCGTCCGTTATATGTCAGGCCGCCATGGAGCCGCCGCCGATACGGGCGTGCAGGTCTTTCCAGGCCGCGATGAATTGGTCAATGTCATTTTCCTCGGTCGTCCAGCCCAAGCTGACCCGAACGGCCGATTTGATCTCGTCTTCGTCCGCACCCATGGCCGTCAGAACATGGCTGGGCGCCACCTTGCCCGACGAACAGGCACTTCCCGCGCTGACCGCGATGTTCTGCAGGTCGAACGCCATGACCTGCGTTTCCGACGAAACGCCGGGCATGGTCAAACAGCTGGTCGTGGCCACACGGGCCCGATCCTTGGCGAAGATTCGGGCCTTCGGCTCGGTCTTCGCGATTTCCGCTTCCATCCGGTCACGCAGTCCAGCCATTCCCTGCAGGCGGGCAATATCGGCCTTGGCCAATTCCGCTGCGCGGCCGAACCCGGCGATGCCGGGGATGTTTTCCGTACCGCCGCGGCGCGAGCGTTCCTGACCGCCGCCGCGGATCGCCGCCGTCGCTTTATGCCCGGGAGCAACGACCAAGGCGCCGGCGCCGGTCGGGCCGCCGATCTTGTGCGCGGACAAGCTCATCATGTGGATGCCCATGGACGGGAAATCGATATCCAGCTTGCCGGCCGCCTGAACCGCGTCGCAATGAACCACGGCATCATGTTCCGCCGCCAATTCCGCGACCTTGTCGATCGGCTGGATCACGCCGGTTTCATTATTCGCCAGCATCACCGAAACCAGGGCGCGCCCGCCGCCGCCGCCGACCGCCATCAAGGCGTCCTTCAGCATGCTGTCCAGCGCCGCCAAGTCGATCACGCCGTCTTCATCGACGGGGATGCGGACCGCGTTGTCGACCGCGTCCAGCACGGACACATGCTCGACCGCCGAAACGAACACCGGCCCGCTGGCGGCCCCGCCCTTCGGCCCCAAATGCGGAGCGTTGGCCAGGGCCAGGTTATTGGCTTCGGTCCCGCCCGAGGTAAAGATCACGTCTTCGGCCCGCGCACCGACCAGCGCCGCGACCCGTTCGCGCGCATCGTCGACCAAGCGCCGCGCCGCGCGCCCGGCGCCATGGACCGACGACGGGTTGCCCGTCGTGGTCAACGCCACGGCCACGGCCTCGGCCGCCTCGGGCCGGACCGGCGTGGTCGCGTTATGGTCGAGATAAACGGTCATCGGGTCAGCACCCAATCCTTCTACTTCAAGTTCAATCGTTACTGCGCCGCCGCAATACCTGTCGCGGCATGGCGGTCCTGTTCCTGCTGATAAAGACGGCCGGAGGTGCCCAGCACCTTCTTTTCGACCACGTCTTCCAGCGAAACGGACGACAGATAGAGGTAAATCTGATTGCCCAGCTCTTCCCATAAATCGTGGGTCAGGCAGCGCGCCTTGTCGGACTGGCAGCCCTGGGGTGAGCCCGGCGTGCAGCGGGTGGTCTTGATCGGCTCGTCCACGGCCATGATGATATCCGACACGCGGGTGTCCGACGCCCCATAAGCCAGCAGATAACCGCCGCCCGGTCCGCGCACGCTCTTCACCAATCCGGCCTTGCGCAGCTTTCCGAACAGCTGCTCCAGGTAGGAAAGCGAGATATCCTGACGGTCCGCCACATCGGCCAGGGCCACCGGCTTGACCGAAGCATTCGCAGCGAGATCGACCATCGCCATGACGGCGTAGCGGCCTTTCGTACTCAGTTTCACGTTCCGTCTCCTTCTTATGTCGCGCCGGACCCAACATCAGGGTCGGCATCGAACAAATTCCTCTCCGCGGTCGGCGGTTACTTTTCGCCGGCGGCTTTCGCCCGCCCGCTGCCTTCACCATGCTCGACAGCGGCCTTTTCCCGCTCCAGCTCGCCGACGCGGTCGATCAACACGTTGATCTGCGAGCGCAGGTTCTCGATCGTCTGCATGACCGGATCCTGCCCGTCGGTCGGCGTGCCGTAAGCCTGGAACGCCTTGGCCCGGGATTTGTCCTTGGGCAGCACGACCTGCGCCGGGTTGCCGACCGCGGTCACGCCCGGGGGCACATCCTTGGTCACCACCGCATTGGCGCCGACGCGGGATTCTCGGCCGACGGTGATCGGACCCAACACCGCAGCGCCGCAGCCGATGATCACGCCGTCTTCGACCGTGGGGTGGCGCTTCTGGCCGCGCTGGCTGTCCGAATCAACGGACGGCGCAACACCGCCCAGGGTTACCTGGTGATAAATCGTAATATCGTTACCGAGTACCGCCGTTTCGCCGATCACCACACCGCCGCCGTGGTCGATGACCAAGCGCTGGCCGATTTCGGCCCCGGGGTGGATCTCGATCAGCGTCACCCAACGCGACAGGTTGGACACAAGCCGCGCCAGGAAAAAGAAATTATGGGTCCACAGCCAGTGGGCGACCCGATGCCAGACGACCGCATGGAATCCCGGATAGGTGAAAATGATCGCCAGCGCGCCCTTGGCGGCGGGATCGCGTTCCTGGAACGCTTTGATATCTTCTTGAATATTCTTGAAAAACATCGGCTTCACACTATGTTATCGAGGCTTTCCGCAAGGCGCGCCTGCGCGCCCCTGGGCTGCCCAGGCATCATTACCCGGAATATAAGATGCCCTACTAACCCGATCAAGTATTTCCGGGAAATTAGCGGAACACATAAGGCCGCGCGAATATTAAGCCAGACCAAGATGCTCGGATATTAGCCGACAGAACCCGTTTCAAGGACGTTTTGCCCCCATGCCAGAAGTCATTTTCAATGGCCCTGAAGGCCGCATCGAAGGCCGTTATCACCACGCCAAAGACCCGAATGCGCCGATCGCCCTGCTGCTGCACCCCCATCCGGAATACGGCGGCACCATGAACAACCGGGTCGTCTACGCCATGTACCAGTCGTTCGTGAAACGCGGGTTTTCGACCCTGCGCTTCAATTTCCGTGGCGTCGGACGGTCCCAGGGCAAGTTCGACAACGGCCAGGGTGAATTGAGCGACGCGGCGACGGCGCTGGACTGGATGCAGGGTCACAACCCCAATGCCCAGACCTGCTGGATCGCCGGTTTCTCGTTCGGCGCCTGGGTCGCCATGCAGCTGATGATGCGCCGCCCGGAAATTTCCGGCTTCATCTCGGCGGCACCGCCCGCTTCGGTCTACGATTTCTCGTTCCTGGCCCCCTGCCCGGCGTCGGGCCTGATGGTCCACGGCAAGGCCGACGAAGTCGTTCCCGTGGCCTCGGTCGACAAACTGGTCGAAAAGCTCTCGGCGCAGAAAAACATCGAGATCGATTACCGCACCGTCGACAAATGCGACCACTATTTCTCGGAACACCTGGAAAAGCTGATCGGCCACGTCGAGAACTACCTCGACAAGCGCCTGGTCGAGAAAGCGGCTTAAGACAAACCGCCCAAATTAGGCTGTCTGCGTGACCGGATAGAGCCGCCCGCCGGAGAGCGGCTCGCCCACGCCCGTCGTTCCCGGATAACTCAATGCCAGCCCGTTCAAGGCGCGGACGGCGAGGAAGGCGAAGGCCTGGGCTTCCAGGGCATCGCCTTGCCAGCCCGCGGCCTCGACCGCCTCGACCGGGCATTCCAGCGCCTTGCGCAGCCCTTCCATGATGACCGGATTGCACCGTCCGCCGCCGGTGATCAGCCAGCGTTTCGCAGGCGCGGGGAAGAACTGCGCCGCCCGGGCCACGCTGGCGACGGTGAACGCCGCCAGGGTCGCGGCCCCGTTCGCCGCCGACAGCCCCGTGACCGGAGCCATGCCGAAATCGTCCCGATCCAGGGACTTGGGCGGCGGCATGTCGAAATAGGCGTTATCCATCAACATCGACAGCGACAGCCGGTCGACCGTTCCTTCCGCCGCCAAGGCCCCGTCCCGGTCCATCGCCTGGCCGGTCTTTTCCATCATCCAATCGTCCAGCAAAGCATTGCCTGGCCCCGTATCGAAGGCCAGCAGGTCGCCCGGCGTCTCGCCGGAACCGATCCAGGTGACGTTGCCGACGCCGCCCAGATTGAGCACCGCCAGCGGCTTTTCCAATCCCGCCGCCAGGGCCCGGTGATAGACCGGCGCCAGAGGAGCGCCCTCGCCGCCGGCCGCGACGTCGTTGAGGCGCATGTCGCCGACCACGTCGATGCCGGTCAATTCCGCCAGCCGGGCGCTGTCGCCGATCTGCCGCGTCACACCCATATCCGGGCGGTGCAGCACGGTATGCCCGTGAAAACCGACAACGCGGACCTGATCCGGCGTTTTCCCGGCCTCGGCCAGGACCGCCTTGACCGCCTCGGCATGGCGTTCGGTCAGCCGGCCGATCAGGTCGTTTTCCGGCACCCGGATCAACGGATCATGGCCCAGGGCAGCGCGCAGATCGCGGCGGAAGTCGTCGTCATAAGGGTGGGTCAGGGACGGCCCCCGCCAGGATACGGTTTCGCCGTCCGTTTCGATGATCGCGGCATCGATGCCGTCCATCGAGGTCCCGCTCATCAGGCCGACGGCAAGAAAGGATTGTTCAGGCATAGGCTCTCCCGGCTTGGTCGCGCGCGATTGTGTCCACCCGCCCCCGGGCCTGCAAGGGCCGAATGGCCGACATGCATCCATGGACCATTGCCCAAAAGGCCCAGACCGGGGTAAAAGCCGCCATGACCAAGCTAAAATCCCAGTTCCTGATCGACGCCCAGGCGCGCGGCTTCATCCACCAGTGCACGGATATGGAGGCGCTGGACGCCCTTGCGTCGGAAAAAATCATCACCGCCTATATCGGATTCGACTGCACCGCGCCGTCGTTGCACGCCGGGCATATGATGTCGATCATGACCCTGCGCCTGTTGCAGAAATCGGGACACAAGCCGATCGTCCTGATGGGCGGCGGCACGACCAAGGTCGGCGACCCGTCCGGCAAGGACGAAATGCGCAAGGCCCTGACGGACGAAGACATCGCCGCCAACATGGCCGGTATCCGCCAGGTGTTCGGTAAGTTCCTGAAATTCGGGGACGGCCCGACCGACGCCGTGATGGTCAACAACGCCGACTGGCTGGACAAGCTGAACTACATCGAATTCCTGCGCGACGTGGGCCGCCATTTCTCGATCAACCGCATGCTGACCTTTGATTCCGTCAAGCTGCGGCTGGACCGGGAACAGCCCCTGACGTTCCTCGAATTCAACTACATGATCCTTCAGGCCTATGACTTCCTGGAGCTTTCGCGCCGCAACGGCTGCATGCTTCAGATGGGTGGCTCGGATCAGTGGGGCAACATCATCAACGGCGTCGAACTGGCCCGCCGGATCGACAACAAAGGCCTCTATGGCCTGACCACGCCGCTTCTGACTACCGCGTCGGGCGCCAAGATGGGCAAGACCGCCGCCGGTGCCGTTTGGCTGAACGAAGACATGCTCAGCCCCTACGATTACTGGCAGTACTGGCGCAACGCCGAGGACGCCGACGTGGGCAAGTTCCTGCGCCTGTTCACCGATCTCCCGCTGGACGAAGTGGCCCGCCTGGAAGCCCTGGAAGGGGCCGAAATGAACGAGGCCAAGAAGATCCTGGCGACCGAGGTGACGCGCCTGTGCCATGGCGACGAAGCCGCCGAAAGCGCCGCCGAAACCGCGCGCAAGACGTTCGAGCAAGGAGCCCTGGGCGATGACCTTCCGACCATCGAGGTTCCGGCCCAGCGCCTGAACGACGGCATTCCCGCGTATGAGCTGTTCCGCGAAACCGGTTTGGCGGCCTCGAACGGCGAAGCCCGACGCTTGATCAAGGGCGGCGGCGGCCGGATCAACGACGACAAGATCGAAAGCGAAACCGCCACCGTCGGCGCGGGCGACCTGAAAGACGGCGTCATCAAGCTGTCCGCCGGCAAGAAACGCCACGCCCTGGTGCGGGCGGTCTGACCCAGGCGATGGCGGACAGCGCGCCGCGTTTCTGCCGCCTTGCCTCGCGCCTAATCGCGATCCTGACCGAACGTCCCGGGGTGCCGGGCGTGATCTTGGCCGTGATGACGGCCTTGTTGCTGATCCGGGGCGGTTTGTTCCCCGGCACCGGCGGCGACGACGGCGAACAGCTGATCTTTTCCCAATTCTTCGCCTGGGGTTATCAGGTCCGCAATCCGCCGCTCTATACCTGGCTGGTCACGGCGGTCGCCGAGATCACCGGCCCGACCCTTTGGGCCGTAAACATCGTCAAATTCACCCTTTTGGCCGGGATGTACCTGCTGCTGTGGCGGGCGGCCCTGCGCGTGGTCCGCGATCCGCGTCTGGCCGCGCTGGCGGGCCTGTCGCCGGTCCTGTTCTATTACATCGCTTGGGAAGTCGTGACCGGGTTCAGCCACACGGTGCTGGTCGGCTTCCTCTACGCCTTCGTGCTTTGGGTCTTTCTGCGCCTACGCGACGACGAAAACGGCAAGATCGTCGATTACGCCCTGCTCGGCCTGGCCATCGGCATGGGCGGGATCGCCAAATATGCGTTCTGGATTTTCCTGATCGCCCTGGTCATGGCGGCACTGACTGATCGGACGCTGCGGCGACGCCTGCTGTCGCCACGCCTTCTGATCACCCTGGCCGTCGCGGCCCTGGTCATGGCCCCGCATTATCTATGGCTGGTCGAGCGCCTGGACGTGCTGAGCGCGCAGGCGGGCGATAGCGCCACGGCCAAGGCCGGGCTGTCCTTAAAGGGCCTGGGCCATGGTGCCAAGGCGGCGATCGGCTTCCTGGCCCCGTTCTGGATCATCGCCCTGGCCTGTTTTCCCCAGGCTTTCCGCCGCCGCCCCGCCGACCGAGACGCCCCCGATCCGATGGTTCGGGTTATCGGCTGGCAGATGGTGCTGATCCTGGCAGGAACCGCGATCGGCGCATTGCTGTTGCCGGATTTCCGTATCCGCACCCATTACATGGTGGCTCTGCTGCCGTTCCCGCTCTGGGTCCTGGCGCGGGCCGAGGCCGCGGGAATCACACCGCGACGCCAAGGCATTTACGCCGCCGTGGTCGCCCTGGCCCTGATCGCGGGGCCGGTCGGCATGATCGCGAAGTACTTTTTTGAGCCGCTGATCTGCGGGCGTTGCCAGCATCACATCCCCTACAGTGAACTGGCCGATGAGATAAGGGGCCTGGGCTTCAAAGGCGGGACAGTCGTCGCCTATTGGCATCCGGACCCGTTGCCCGGCAACCTGCGCGCCGCCCTGCCCGAAGCCCGGGTCATCAGCCTGAAGCATTCGGATGTGATCCCGCCCCTGGGCAAGGACCATGTCGACGGCCAATGCCTGGTGGTCTGGTCCGCCGACGCCGCCCGCAACAACCGTCCCGACGCCATCAGCGGGGCCAATACCCTGTTGAATGCGGGCATCCCCGCGGACGCGCCGCAGAAACTGGTGATCGCCCCCCTGGCCGGGTTGCCGCTACTGACCAGCGGCAAGAACGCCGCGCTGGGCGTGATCCTTATGCCCGGGCACGGAGACTGCCGCTAACGGCAGTTACCTTCGCCGTCCAGAACGACGAAGCTCCAGCTTTTGAAATGTTCCGGATTGCGCGGGATCGGCAAAGTCACGCGCCGAAAGACCGTAGTTTTCGGCAGCGGCACACCGCCGCGCAGTTCTTCCGCCAATTGTCGCACCTCGCCCCCTTCCGACGCCCCGCCCTGCCAAAGCAGCAGACATTTTCCGCCGGCTTCGCCGATCAAGGGCGGCTGATAGTCCCGCCAGCGGGTGCTGACCACCCGGGCCCAGGGGAAATGACGGCGCAGGTTGCCCGCTAATTGATTGGGCCGGTCCTGGGCGACGATGGTGCCGGTGGTAAATCCGGCTTCGGCCAGACTGCGCGCCAGATCGGCATAAGGGATGAAGAAGTTGCATTTACGGCAGGTCTGCGGCCCGACCAGCCCCCGCGCCGCCAACCCCAACGGCACCGCCAAGGCAATGGCGACCAGCACCGTCGTGAACCAGGCAAGCCGCTTTTCCATGGCGAAGCCACGGGCATCGGCGAAAACCTTGATCCGCAGCAGCAGGTACATCGGCAGCGGGAACCACACGACCAGCCAATTGTTGCGCACGTCCGCCGCCCCGGTCACCAGGATCGCCGCCACGACCGCGACCACCAAGGCCAGCATGTAGGCTTCCAAAAACCGCCCGGCATTGATCAACGGCAACGCCGGATGCGGCAGTCCTGCCAGGGCGCGCGGGAAGAAGCCGATGGCCAGGGGCAGGAACGGCGAGACCAGTCCAAGGGTCGCCAAGGCGAATTGCCCTAAGCCGCTTCCGGCGGCGCTCAGGCGGTTGTCGACCACGGGGAACATACGGCCCGCCGCCGTCGCCCCGGCGATGGAATGCCCATCCATCAGCCCCCCTGCCTGCGGCAGAACCGCCAGCACGATGGCCAAAACGACAACCAAAGCGAACTGGGGGCGGAAAACCTTGGCCCGCAGTCCGGAATGGCGCCACGACGCGACCAGCAACGGCAGCAGAAATAGGCTGAAATTATATTTGGCCAACAGGCCCACGGCGATGGCCAGGCCGAGCCACAGATACGCCGCCCAACCGTCTTCCATTTCCAGCCGTAGCGTCAGCCACAACGTCGCCGCCATGGCCGTCAGCAACAGGACCGTATGGGAATAGTTGACTACCGTTTCCCAGCCGATGAAGAAGCAAGCGACCAGCGCCAAAGGGGTTAGTGCTGCATAAAGGCCATCGGCGAACAAACGCCGCGCCGCCAGATAGGCGAAGACGTAGAACAGTGCCAGCAGAACAAATTTGAGCCCCACGACCGCACCCATGGACGGGCCGAGCACGGCCTCGACCGCCATCAGCATCCAGGCGTATAGCGGCGGTTGGCCCGTTTTGTAAGCCAGCGCCCAGGACTGGGTGTAATAGAGGATTTCGGCGTCGTCTTCCGATCCCCCCGGAAACAACACCATCCGCAACGCCAGCAGCGCCAGAAAATAGACAACCAGCACCATGCCCAGCCGATTTCGGTCGGCATCGGCGATCCAACGAAAGGCGATGGTCATTGCGCCGAGGAACCGGGAGCGGGCGAATTGGGCTTGGCGCTCGGCGTGCCGATCGCGCCTGGGGTCACGTCTTTCGGCGCCACGGAGGGGCCATCGCCGAAGATCCCGAACAAACGGCGCAGGAAGCCGGGAGCCAAGGCCGACAACGGGTTGACGTCGACCTTGGGGTCTTCTTGCGGGCCGGTCATCCGGAAGTTGGCAGCGAACAGCCCGCTCCCCTTTTCCCCGCCAGTAAAGATGTTGCCCAAGATCGGTATCCGGCCCAGCGCCGAGTTCAGCGCATAGGCGGGTACGACCGTACCCTGAAGATCGACGATATCGGCATGGGTATAGACCGAACCAGATGCCGTGAAGCCCAGCGAAGCCCCGGAAGCCCGCGCGTCGGAAATTTCCAACACGCCCGAACGTAGGGTGAAGGGAATATCCAATACCGAGAAGCCCAGGCCATCGCCCTGCAATGCGTCGAGGATGCCGGTCAACGCCATGATGCTGACCAGATGCGCCAGGACCGGGGCTTTGAGCACCCGATAATCCTGGATCATCAACTGCCCCTTCAACGGGTGGTCCGCGTCACTGTCGTCGAACCGTCCGACCAGGCGCATGACCCCGCCTTGCATGTTGTCGTAAACCCCCAGGGTGCGCAGCACGACCCCCGCATCCGAGGTATCGACCTGCAACGTCCGGTTCCCGGTCTTCAGGTCCGGCTTCAATTCGACGTTCAGTACCGTCGATTGGCCCATCACGCTTTTGAAGTAGACCGTCCGCCAGATTTTGTTTTCGCGCTGGAACGTGCCGGACACATCGTTCAGGACCCGGTCCTCACCGATCCAGACCTTATCGACCTCGGCCGCCAGGACGAAATCACCCAACAGGTCGCTGTCGCCCCCTTCGGTCAGGCTTTTCCAAACCGGCGACAAGTCCAGCCCCGCGCCGTGGAAACCCAAGTCCCAGGCCCCATCGGCGCGACGGATCAGGGCCCCCTTCATATCCGTGCGGCCATGGTTGATACGGGTGAAATCCAGGCGCTGAACGGTCGCGCTTTCGTCTTCGAACGTGCCTTTGCCGGCAACGGCCAGATCCTCGGCATAGAGGGCGAAATGCGTGATCTCGCGCGGTTTGCCGTTCTTGAACGTCAGGTTCATTTCGGCCCGGCCCGTGGCGCCCAAGGGCTTGACCCATTTGACCCGGTCGACGGCCAGACGGGCTTCTTCCAGATCAGCGCGAACCTCGACCCGGGACTCCCCGTCGTTAAGCATGGTGAACCGCAGGTTGGCGCCGACCGCGCCGCTGACGTATTCCTCGCTCAACAAACCGACGTTCAGGCCCAATTGCCGGATATGCTCGACATCGGGGATACGTCCCGACATATCCAGGATCGTCCGGTAGGCGACCTTGTCGCCGAAGTTTTCCCGCCACGAAATATCCGCCGGGATGCCGGCGACGGAGCCGTGGCCTTTCACCTCCATTCCGCGCTTGTCGACCGACATGCTCAGATCGGCTTTGTCGAGGTCGAAACCGTGCATGGCATTGGGGATGGCGGCATCGCGCAGCCGGGCGTCGGCGGCGATCTGCACATCGGCCAGCTTCAGGTGGTTCAACAACGGGAAAGCGATCCGCAAGCGAACCTTCGCATTCCCCTTGGCGACCTTGGGGTCCAATCCCTTCTCCCGGGCATACCCCAGGGGCTTGTGGTCGATCAGTTCCAAAGCCTTGCCCAAGGTTCCGCTGACCGACGCCTGTATCTCCGCGGTCTCCCGGTTGGTCGACAGGCCCGTCATGAACAACTGGCCTTCTTCAAGGTCCATCCCGCCGGAGGTTCCCTTGGACACGAAGACGTCGAACCGGTTGTGGGTGAAATTGGCCTTACCCGACATACCCGATATGTCCGGCATCCCCTCGAGATAGGAGATTTCGACATCGCGAAACTCCAGATCGCCGACGACCGAAGTCAACGCCCAACCGGCACTGCCGCCGGTGAAACGAACCTGCATGTTGAGGCGCGGCACAAAGCCGTCCTTCACATTCGGAATCCACCAGTTGTAGACGTCCGGCGCCCATTCCGGCGCCCAATAGCGATGCAGTTCCTTCAGCGGTGTGTTGTTCAAGACAACCGAGAAGGCCCCGACCGGCCGGTCGGCGGCATCTTCGACCGTACCCTTGGCGACGACCGTCGGGCCGCCCGCATCCAGGGCCAGGCGCGAGACCTCCAATCGATCGTCGTCGATCATGTAGAGGCCTGAAAACTGCATGCCGGCGATCGGCAGACGGTGGGTCGCCGAGCCAGGCGAGCGGATCGTCGCCCCCTCTTTCGCGATCACCGAAAAATCAAAAATTTCCGCCGTATGCTTGGCACCGTCGTAGCGCCCTTTGACCGCCAGGGATTTCACCATGATGGCTTCCTGATACGGCGCCGGCGTGGTGATGACACCTTCGCCACCGGTGAATTGGAAACCGATATCTTCCGGCGGGCGATCCATGGTCATCCCCATGGTCACCGTGCCTTTGAGCGGCAATTGAATGTTCTCGAACCGCTTCAGGGATTCGTGGAACCCGGCCAGGGCCTTAGGGTCCAATTCGGAAAAGGCGATGCTGACCGCCAGCCGCTGCTGTTCGGCCAAATAGCTGCCCTTGGCCGTTACTTCCGAGCGACGCCCTTCCAGGTCCATCTGCAAGGCGACCTCGCCCTGAATGCCCTGTTCGTCCCGGCGCAGGCGGATATCGGCAACCGGGGCGACCCAACGGCGGCCCAGAACCTCGTCGATGATCACCGTTTCCGCGCCGATGATGTTTAGGCGCGCCAGATAAGCCAGCGACGCGGCCTGTTCCTCGCCCGATTTCGGCGACAACAAGTCGAGCAAGCCACTGCCGAGACCACGGCTCAGGTCGGCATTCTCATCCCTGGCATTGCCCAGGTTGATTTCGAACTTGCCGTCGGAGGCGCGGCGCATGACCAAACGGGGGCCGAACAGCTCGACGCTTTTCGGCACGATCGCGCCATGCCGAACCAAAGCCTTGGTCGATAGCGAGAACGAAACCTCGGGCACGGCGGCGACCAAGGCCCCGGCCTTGTTGTAGATCAGAACGTCCAGAACGCGGATATCCAGGGCCCGCTCCCAACCCGCCCAGGTCAGGATCGTATCACCCAGTTCGACCTGGGTTTCCGGGCGCTGTTCGTTCAGGGCCTGTTCGATATAGGGCGTCAGGAAGCTGAGCGAGATCGGGCCCTTGGACAACTGCCACGACAGCAGGCCAGCCACGATCGCGATGCCGGCCAGCAGGCCACCCGCCAAATGGGCGAGCCCGCGGCACCAACGTCCGATATGCCCCCCGGTCCGTTTAACGACCGGGCGATCCGATTGTTCACCCTCTTGTGTCACCACGCCTCCGTTAGCGCGCTTGACCCCACATTGTGGTTCCCGCAGTCTTCAGGCCCCCGCGACCAGAGAGACGGCGAATCGTCCGAATATTCGAGGAACATTAGTGACCAATATGCCTGAAAATTCGGTTTACGGCAGTAAACCTCATCTGCCCTGCCCGGGAAACCCCGAATCCCTCTCAGTCGGTTGGGAACATTGGGATTCCGCCCTGTCGCGATTGACCGAATCCGCCCCGGATACGGTAGCCGCCGCGCAAGCATTGGACGGCCGGGCCAAGGAATTGCTCGACGGCATTTTCGGACATAGCCCGTTTCTGACCCGTGTCGCCACCGGCGACCCTGCCTTTACCTTGCGGATTCTCAACGAAGGCCCCGACGCGGTCCTGGCCGGTATCCTGGCCGACGTCGCCGCCGCACCGGAAAACGAAACCGAACCGGCCCTGAAAACCCGCCTGCGCGTGGCCAAGAAGCGCGCCGCCCTGACCATCGCCCTGGCCGACATCTCGGGCGAATGGCCGTTGGAGAAAGTGACCGGCGGCCTGAGCGATCTTGCCTCCGGCTGTCTTCAGGCCGCCTGCGACCATTGCCTGCGCGAAGCAGCGCGACGCGGCGCAATCGTCCTGGCCAATCCGGAAGCGCCGTGCGTGCAATCGGGTTTGGTCGTTCTGGGCATGGGCAAACTCGGCGCGCGTGAGCTCAATTATTCGTCCGATATCGACATCATCTTGCTGTTCGATCCCGAAGTCATGCGCACCGAAAAGCCGGACGAACTTCAACCCGCGATGGTTCGATTGGCCCGCCAGATGCTGCGGATCATGGATGAGCGCACGGTCGACGGTTATGTTTTCCGCACTGACCTGCGCCTACGCCCGGACCCCAGCGCCACGCCGTTGGCGATCTCGGTCCTGGCGGCGGAGAGCTATTACGAGAGCCTGGGCCAGAACTGGGAACGGGCCGCGATGATCAAGGCCCGCCCCGTGGCCGGAGACCTGGACGCGGGCGCGCAGTTCCTGCAATGGCTGCGGCCCTTCATCTGGCGCAAGAACCTGGATTTCGCGGCGATCCAGGACATTCATTCAATCAAGCGCCAGATTAACGCCCATCGCGGCATCGGCGCGATCCGCGCCCTGGGCCATAACGTCAAACTGGGCGGCGGCGGCATCCGCGAAATCGAATTCTTCGCCCAAACCCAGCAACTGATCTGGGGCGGGCGCATTCCCGATTTGCGCCTGTCCAGGACCAAAGAGGCAATTGATGGCTTGGTCGCCCATGGCCAGGTCGAACCCGAAGTCGCGACGGACCTGAAAGCCGCCTACGACTTCCTGCGCCGGGTCGAACACCGATTGCAGATGGTCGATGACGAGCAAACCCATGTCCTGCCGGACGATCCGGAAGGCTTCGACGAGTTCGCCAAATTCCTAGGCTACCCGACCGGCGACGATTTCGCGGCGGAGCTGACGGCCCATCTGCAACGGGTTCATGCCCACTATGGGGCGCTGTTCGGCGATGCCCCGACCCTGTCCGCCGATGACGAGGCCGAGGGCGGCAACCTTGTATTCACCGGCGGCGAGGCCGATCCCGACACGCTGGAGACGATCCGCAAGATGGGGTTCGAGGAACCGGCCCGCGTCGATGCGCAAATCCGCGCCTGGCATCATGGGCGATATCGGGCCATGCGCTCGACCCGGGCGCGGGAATTGCTGACCGAATTGATGCCGGTGCTGCTGCGGGCCATCGCCAAGACGCCGGAGCCGGACAAGACGTTCCTGCGGTTCGACAGCTTCCTCAAGGGCCTGCCCGGCGGCGTGCAGTTGTTTTCCATGTTCCAGTCCAACCCGCACCTATTGGCGCTGGTGGTCGAGATCGCGGGCAAGGCCCCGAAATTGGCCGAGCATATGGGCGCCCATGCGGCGATTTTGGACAGCGTGCTGACCGCCGATTTCTTCGACCCGCCGCCGGACCTGGCTGCGATGAAGACGGAACTGGACGAGTTGCTGACCGGCTGCCGGGACTTGGAAGACGTCCTTGTCGCCAGCCGCCGTTGGGCCAACGATCGACGGTTCCAGGTCGGCGTGCAGCGCCTGGGCGCACGGATCAAGCCGCTCGACGCGTCGCGCGCGCTGTCCGACATTGCCGAGACCGCCCTGGGCGCGGTGCTGAGCCATGTCGCCGCCGACTTCGCCGAAACCTATGGGCAGGTGCCTGGTGGAGACATCGCCATTGTCGCCCTGGGCCGTCTTGGAAGTCGCGAGATGAGCGCGTCATCGGACCTGGACCTGATCTTCGTCTATGACGCCGCGCCCGACGCCCAGGAATCGGACGGGACCAAGCCCTTGGCCCCGGGGCAGTATTTCGGACGCCTGACCCAGCGCACGATCAATGCCGTGACCGCGATGATGGCCGAAGGACCGCTGTACGAGGTCGATATGCGTCTACGTCCTTCGGGAACCAAGGGACCGCTGGCGACCTCGCTGGTTGCGTTCCGCCAATACCACGATGAATCGGCCTGGACCTGGGAGCGCATGGCCCTGGTGCGCGCCCGCGTCGTCGCCGGTACCGGTGACCTGCGCGAACGGGTCGAACGGGCCATCGCCGAAATTTTGGGCGAGCCGGTAAACCCGGAAAAGCTGCTGCGCGACGCCGCCGACATGCGGGCCCGCATCGCCCGCGAAAAGACCTCGGACTCGATGTGGGACATCAAGAACCTGCGCGGCGGCTTGGTCGATATCGCCTTCATCGTGCAATACCTGACCCTGCGCCACATCGGCGACCATCCAGGCATCCGCGACGCCAATACGGCGGCCAGCCTGGACAAACTGAAGGAAGCAGGCGTCCTGGCCCCGGCCCATTGGAAGACGCTGATGGAGGCCCAGGAGCTCTGGATGGGGTTGCTCGGCATTCTGGCCGAAACCATCGCCGGAACCCTGACCAAGGACCGCGAAGATCTTTTGACCGGCGCGCTGGCCGACGACCTTGTCCGGGTCGCCGATGCGGCGGATTTCGACGCCTTGAAACGCAAGATGATGGAAACGGCGCAGGCCGTGTTCGACATCTACCGCGAACTGGTCGACGAACCCGCCGCCGCCCTGCCGCCCGAACCGACTGACCAAGAAGACTAAAGGAGACGACCACATGACCCTGACCGTCGGCGACAAAGCCCCTGACTTCAACCTGCCCACGGATGGCGGCGGCAACCTGTCGCTGAAGGACCTGAAGGGTAAGAAGGTTGTGCTTTACTTCTATCCCAAGGACGACACCCCGGGCTGCACCACCGAGGCCCAGGCCTTCCGCGACGCGATCAAGGATTTCGAAAAAGCCGGCGCCGTGATCGTCGGCGCGTCCAAGGACTCGGTCGCCCGTCACGACAAGTTCAAAGCCAAATACGACCTGCCGTTCCATCTGGTCTCGGACGAGGAAGGCACGCTCTGCGAAGCCTATGGCGTCTGGGTCGAAAAGAATATGTACGGCCGCAAGTACATGGGCATTCAGCGCGCGACCTTCCTGATCGACGAAAAAGGCGTGGTTCGCGAAACCTGGCCCAAGGTGAAGGTCAAGGAACACGCCGCCGAGGTTCTTGCCGCCGTCAAGGCGCTCTGACCCGCCCGTGTCCGAAGCCGCCCCTCCCTCTACATTGGCCGAAGCCGCGCGGCAGGTCATGACGGCCGCCGTCCCGGCGGATAAGGTCTTCTTGACCCGTCGTTATTCGGACGCCTGGCGTTCGGGCGAGATTGCCGAGGCCGGCAATGCGGCCCTGCCCGATCGCCCGGCCAGACCGGCCCGCCCGGAGCTGCGGATGCCCCGCGATATGCCGAAGCGGCGGATGGGCGGCGATGCCGGGCGGGCGGCTTTCGTCCATGCCATTGCGCATATCGAACTGAACGCCATCGATCTGGCCTGGGACATCACCGCCCGGTTCACCGGCGAAGACCTGCCGCGCGCGTTTTACGACGACTGGGTGCAGGTCGCCCGCGACGAGGCAGACCATTTCGACATGCTGTCCCGCCGCCTGGAAGGCCTGGGGCATGCCTATGGCGACATGCCCGCCCACGACGGCCTATGGCAGGCGGCGACGGAAACAGCGGACGACCTGCTGGCCCGGTTGGCCATGGTCCCGATGGTCCTGGAGGCGCGTGGCCTGGACACTACACCCGTCGCGGTCCGACGCCTGACCGAGGCGGGCGACGCCGAAACCGCGGCGATCCTGGAGCGGATCGGTGATGAGGAAATCCCCCATGTGGCGGCGGGCGTGCGTTGGTTCGATTTCCTGTGCGAACGGCGGGGTCTTGATCCCGCAACGGCCTTCCAAGAGCTGATCCGCAGCCGTTTCAAAGGACAGATCAAAGGACCGTTCAACCAGGACGCCCGCGCCCAGGCGGGATTTCCGGAACGCTATTACCTGCCTTTGGCGGCATAAGCCCCCTTATCGGGGCCGGGGCCGGTTCACCTATTCAAGCAGTTGTAATATCCTGACTTTTGGCAAGGTTTTGGCGCGGCGCCATTTGCAGTAGGCTGCGCCCGCGTTAAATTGACCAATCGGCGACGGATGAACGGCGCCGTCCTCTGGGGAAAGCACATGGCCGACAAGAACGACGAAATCGACGACGACGAAGAGTACGAAGACGACGAAGACGGCGAGTGGGAGGACGACGACGACGAGTGGGAAGACGACGACGAGGACGATGAGCCCTCGGAAGAAGAGCTGAAAGCCGCCAAGAAGAAGAAGCTGATCAAGATCGGCGCGATCGCCGGTGTGTTCGTGCTTCTGCTCGGCGGCGGCTTCGTCGCCCATGCGCTGGGCCTGACCGAAGCGATTTTCGGCAAACCCGCGATTACCGAAGTGACGGTCGAACTGGGCAAGCCGGTGACCTTCGCCCTGCCCGAAATACGCACCGACCTGAAAAAGGTCGGTCGTCGCGACCACTTCATCAAATTGAACCTGATCGTTCAGGTCAGCGAACACGACCTGACCGCCGTTCAGGACGAAGACCTTCAGATCAAGATCGTCGACAACATCAAAACCCAGCTACGCGACCTGGAATACAAGGACGTGATCGGCAAGGAAGGCTCGGAGCGCCTGCGCTTCGAATTGTTGAACGTGATCAACTTCGCGATTCAGCCGATCCGCGCCCATACGATCCTGTTCAAGGATCTGATCATCCAATAATCGGCAATATGGCGCCAGATAGCGCCGGGCCCGTTAGGCCCCGGCGTCTTCCCCGGATTTGACCCGCTGGGCCAGGGCCGCGGCCATGAACTCGTCCAGGTCGCCGTCGAGCACCGCCTGGGTGTTCGAGGTTTCGACGTTGGTCCGCAGGTCCTTGACCATCTGATAGGGCTGCAGGACGTAGGATCTGATCTGGTGTCCCCAGCCGATATCGGTCTTGCTGTCGGCCAGGGCCTGGGCCTCTTCCTCGCGCTTGCGCAACTCGAACTCATACAGGCGGGCCTTCAGCATGGCGAAGGCCTGGGCCCGGTTCTTGTGCTGCGAGCGGTCGTTCTGGCACTGCACGACGATGCCCGTCGGCAGGTGGGTGATACGGATCGCGCTGTCGGTCTTGTTGACGTGCTGACCGCCGGCGCCGGACGCGCGGTATGTATCGATCCGCAGGTCCTTGTCCTCGTAGGTCACGTCGATGGTGTCGTCGACCACCGGGTAGATCCAGGCGGAGGAGAAACTGGTATGCCGCCGGGCGCTGGAATCGTATGGCGAGATACGAACCAGGCGATGCACGCCCGATTCCGTCTTCAGCCAGCCATAGGCGTTATGCCCCGAAATCTTCAAGGTCGCGGACTTGATGCCCGCTTCTTCGCCCGGGCTTTCTTCCAGCCATTCGACCTTATAGCCGTGCTGTTCGGCCCAGCGGGCGTACATGCGCAACAGCATCTCGGCCCAGTCCTGGGCCTCGGTCCCGCCGGCCCCGGCGTGGACTTCCAGATAACAATCGTTGGCGTCGGCTTCGCCCGACAGCAGGGTTTCAAGCTCGGCGGCACCGGCGCGGGTTTTCAGCGCCATCAGGGTGGCCTCGGCCTCGGCCACGACATCGTCGTCGCCTTCGGCTTCGCCAAGCTCGATCAGCTCGACGCTGTCGGCCAATTCCTGCGAGATTTCATTGATCGCCTTGATCCCGGAGTCCAAGGAATTACGCTCGCGCATCAGCGCCTGCGCCTTGGTCGGGTCGTTCCACAGGTCGGGGTTTTCCGACTGGGCGTTCAGTTCCTGAAGCTTGAGGACGGCATTGTCGTAGTCAAAGATGCCTCCTCAGCAGTTCCAACGACTGCTCGATGTCCTGGACGGTATTGGTGATTTCAGCGCGCATTGTCTCTGTGTTCGGCCGGAGGTAGTCGATCGGAAATCGACAAGAGCGCGTTTGTATCGAAGCTGGCGTCCGGATTCAATGGCCCAACTGCATCGACCTATTGAATGATGACGGTTTCCGGCCCAAGCCCCAACCCCACTTCCGGTACGGCAGGCAGGCTGAGTTTCCGTTTGCTCGGACAGGTATCCGACGGCTCGACCCGGCTTTTGATATCCGTCGCCCAGGTCTTGCCCGCCGCCCGCAATTCGTCGCCCAGGCGGATGATCCTGGCATCGGGCAGAAAATCGCATCGGCAATCCTTATTGCCTGCAATCGGGGGTAAAATCTGCGCCCCATTCTTGCCCCGCCCCAGGATCTGTTTCTCGATCTGGGCCATGTTCGCCGGGCGATGAGAGATTTTCGTCAGCCGCCAGACCTTGTCGTCATCGGTCTCGTAACCGAAGCCGACCAGCCAAATGGTCGAGACCCGCTTTTTCTTCTCATCGACCTCCATCAAGGCCGTCACTTCCTGTTGCGCCGGCTTTCCGCTGGACCGGGGCGTGTCGACCGTTTTGCGGAAACAGCCGAAATGGGAAATCAGGCGCGTATCGAACCAAGGACCGATGAACCGGCGATGCGCGGCATGGGGGCCATCGGGCGGCCCGCTCTGCCCCTGCCCCGTCGGCGGCCCATCATAGACCACGGCGATCCGGTTCCCGACGATCAGATCGTGAATGATCGTCGGCTCGTCCTTTTTGATGTTGTTCCGCAGATTCCGCGCGATGACATTGAAGGACTTTTCAAAGTCGTCGGATATCACCTCGGCGATTTTGGCCGGGTTCTGAGACAGGGCGATCTGCTCCGGCTTTATCAGCAAGCCATGCACCGGGGCGAGAATAGACGCCATGGGCTTGCCCTGACATACCCCTTCGAGGGTCGGCAGGACACCCGGCGCATTGAATACCGTGGCGTAACTCATCAAGGCTGCGTCCAGGTCGTTCAACCCGGCGACGTTTTTGAAGCTGTTCCAGTTCTCAGCGCATATCTGCGGCAACAGAACCGACTGCTTCTGCACATCATCATCGGCCAAAATCCGATGCTTGGATGAATAAGGCTCAAGATAATCGACGAAGGTCGCGTCGGCTTCGCGGGTCACGCGGGTCACGTCCGACGCCGTCGCGAAAGCGCTTTTAAGCGCGCCCGGCACCTCCGGTTTGATCCGCGCCGCCGTGACGTCTGCCACTTTACCGACGATGTCCCAGTCCGCCGGCTGAACGCCGTCGATGATCCTATCCATGGCGGCGCGAAGAACATTGGCGTCATCGGTCGGAAAAACCTGCCCCGCCGGGGCGCTCTTTCGCCAACTTTCCAGCAATAACGAGCTTAAGCTACGCAGGTTGATGTCGAGGCGGCTGACCGTTACCCCGCGCCGGTCCGTGACCGAGACGGCGACTTGATCCGCGTTCTGGAAGTCACCTGCATAGACCGGCTTGCCCGCAACCAGTTCAACCAACTTGAATTCCTGCGGGCCACCGATCGGGGCCCCGACACCCCCGTCACCCTTGGGCAGATTAACCAACCAACGGACAAACTTGGCGACGACACCCATGGCCCCATCGGCTTCCGGCATCATTTCCAAAAGGTCTTTGGGATCGATAAACGGCGCCGCGGCGTGGGTTTCCGTCGTGCGGACACGAAGCGCCAGATCGCTCACCGCGTCCAGCCGCAATATGTTGGTCTCAAGCCGCTCGGTTATCGGTGCCTGGTTTTGCGATTGCCAGAAAACGGCGTTTCCCTGGCCTTTGCTCAGGAAATAGTCCCGCTCCATCAGGAGAGCTTGTTGCTGATCGCCGACAAGCTCCAATGAAACCTGCAAAGTCTCCCGGACCTTGAACAAACCGCAATAGAACGGACTGCCGACCGAAAGGCCCGGCTTCATATCCGTCTTTTGCACATTGAATTTCAGGTATCCCGCCATGGGATCGTAGTCGGCGAATGTGGGAACGGTCCCCGTCCGGGCGGCAAAGCCCTCAGATTGTTTTGGAACGACCGAGGCCGTCACCGGCGCGGTCACGGTCGCACCGCCCGTCGGACGCACCCAATCCGCAGCGCTGCAGCTAGGCCCGCCAAACCGCGTTCCAACCACCACCGTCAGGATGACACCACCGGCAACGGCACCCGCCACGGCGGCCAAAGGCCACCTGCGATACCATGTCGTCCCCGCCGTTGGGTTTTGTCGATTATTACCGGCGGGCTGCGGTCCTTGTTCTCCCATGGGAGCTTCCCCTCCGCGTCTCGCCCATCAATTGTATGAATTGCCCTGGGCAAGGCAACTCATGTTCGCCCCTAAATTCGATGCTCTCAAGTCTAATACAGGCCGCCTGTTCCCCCAAACGGCTGTTGCGTGGTATCGCCACCACCGGACATTCCCTGCCCCGCCGAGATCACTTCCGTATCCTCTTTGGGGACCGTCCCGTCCTTGAAGCTTTCCCAAATCACATCCTCGGTCTGTCCGACCAGGGCCGGGAGACCGGTATGGGCATCGACCCGAACCAAACGAATACCGGGCGGAATACGGAAAGGAATGGCGGGCGTATTTTTCAACGCGGCCTGCATGAACTGGGTAAAGATCGGCACCGCCACGGACGAGCCGGTTTCCCGCCGCCCCAGGGTTTCCGGGCTGTCGTAGC
>CAXGUG010000033.1:0-32833 GCA_964012715.1 uncultured Rhodospirillaceae bacterium
TCATCCATCAGCAGGATGTCCGGTTCCATGGCCATGCCGCGGGCGATCGCCACGCGCTGTTTCATGCCGCCGGACAACATGTGCGGATAGGTGTCTTCGAAGCGGTCGAGCTTCACCTTCTTGATGTAGTGCATGGCGATGTCGTTGGCTTCTTTCTCGCTTTTGCACTTGCCCCCGTTCATCAGGGCGAAGGTGATGTTCTGTTTGACCGTTTTCCATGGGAGAAGCTGGTCGAATTCCTGGAACACCATGACTCGGTCGGGGCCGGGCTCCTTGATGTCCTGGCCTTTCAGCCGCATGTTGCCTTCGACCGGTTTGAGGTAGCCGGCAACCCCTTTCAACAGGGTCGATTTGCCGCAGCCCGACGGGCCCAGCAGAACGAAGCGGTCAGCGGGATAGACCTTGAATCCGACACGGTACGTCGCCGTAATCAGGTGGTCCTTGGTTTTGTACTGAAGCGTAACGCCGTCGACATCCAAGATGGGGTCAACGGCGCTCGCAGCGGACGTAGCGTCCGCCGCGATGAATGCGCCTTGATCCATTCGTCAGCTGCCTTTCTGGTCGTAGTTGTTTTCCCAGTAGTAGTCCTTCCAGCTCGACGGCATGTTCTTGATAGCGCCGATCGAGTGCATGAACTTGGCGAACTCCATGGTCCGGTTGGGCTGCAGCGAATAGTGCATTTCGTCCTTGGACTTGATCATCGCCTGGATGTCTTCCAAGGGCAGTTTGGATTTGGTGAACTTCTTGAACAGTTCAGCCGCCCGATTGGTGTCTTCGTTGATCCAGGCCATGGCCTTGCGATACGACTTCCACACACACTCATAGAGCTTCGGATTGTCGGTCTTGAACTTTTCGGTGTTGTACATGGCGACCGTCGAATGCTCGCCGCCCAACACGTCATAGGACGTCAGAACGGTGTGAACCTTTCCGGTCTTCAGCTCTTGATACGAGGTCGGCAGGGTCGCGAAGTGGCTCTTCACGGCCTGGCCGCCGGCCAGCAGCGCCGCCGCAGCGGACGGATGCTTCATCGAAACGGTGATGTCGTCGAGCTTATAGGCATTGTCTTGGCCCCACTTCTTGGCCGCAGCCATCTGCAGAACAACCGCCTGGATCGAGACCTTCACCGAGGGGGTGGAGATTTTGTGATCCTTGATGTCGACGTAGTCTTCGAGCTTCTTGATGTTCGGATCGTTGGTATTGAGTTTCAACGGCATGGCCGACAGCGTCGTCATGGCCTTGACGTTGATGCGCCCCTTGGTCTTGTCCCACAGTTTAAGCAGCGGACCGACACCGCCCGCGGCGAAGTCGACGTTGTTCGACAGCAGGGCCTGGTTGACCGCGGCGCCGCCCGAGAAGCGGTGCATGGTGACTTTTACGTCACCGAGACCCGCGTCCTTGGCGCAGCTTTCGACCAGTTTCTGTTCGACGACGACGTGCATCGGCAGATACAGCAGGCCGAACTGCTGGGCGAAGCGGACTTCGTTCGCTTCGGCCCAAGCCGGAGCAGTGCTTCCGGCAGTGATGGCCAATGCCATCGCGCCGCAAACGGCCGCGGTGGCGGCCTTACGGGTGAAACTTCTGTCTGTCATGGTTTTTGTCCTCCCAGACTATTTTTGAACTTAAAGGTCCAATACGAGTGATACGGACTGGCACGCGCCGGGCCACGCTGCCCTGGCGAATGAGACGCCCACTGCTTCTGCCTCCACTGTCCTGCTTCACGTCCGGCCTCTTTGCGGGCCTGCGGTGAAATGGTCTTTTTTTATTATTGGATGTTCGTCTTCCGCATCTGAACCAACGTTAGCGAGAAACACGGCATATTCCTATATAGTTTTTCTGATATCGTTGGCCGAGGCCATGGAAACCGGGCGTTTCGCGGACCCAATCACGGGGTGGCGGCAGCTAAAATCGCTGTAATTTGTCCATTAACTTGTTGATATATTAGAAAATAGATCGGGCACGCGGGCGTGTTCTCCCGCCTCGTGGCGCGCCCGTCACCTTCGTTAGAAAACGACCAAAAAATCTGAAATCAGGGGGCGTTCGCGGGCGAATTCGCCTGTCGGAGTCAGACTCCGGCGGGAACAGGCGCCGGGGCGACGTCGACGGCGACTGCGATCTTGTGCTCGCCGCCGCCCAACACCATGCCGTTGATCGGGCTGACGTCGCCGTAGTCGCGGCCCCACGCGACGGTTACGTGCTCATCCGTCGGCATCATGTTGTTGGTGGGGTCCAGGTCGACCCAGCCGAATTCAGGTATCCAGACCGCCAGCCAGGCATGAGACGCATCGGCCCCGACCTTGCGTTCCTGCCCTTCGGGCGGATGGGTCCGCAGATAGCCTGAGACATAGCGCGCGGGCAGGCCCATGGCCCGCAGGCAGGCAATCTGCAAATGGGCGAAGTCCTGGCAGACGCCGCGTTTGTCGGCCAGCACCCGGTCGATCGGGGTCGAAATGTCGGTCACGCCGCCTTCGTATTTGAATTCGGTGTTGATCCGCGCCATCAGGTCCAGCGCCCCGGCCAGGATCGGGCGGCCCGCCGGGAACGACGCCTTGGCATAGGCCTCGGCCTGTCCCGAAACGGTGAACGGGCTTTCATAGATGAATTGACTGGCGTCCAGGCAGACCGGGTCGCTTTGGTTTTCCAGGTAATCGGCGACACCTTCCCAAGGAACGGTATTGGCCGGATCGGGGATGGTCAGCGGGTGGATTTCGACCTGACAGGTCGAGACGATGTTCAGCTTGTGGTGCGGCTCTTCGACCGTCAGATAGGTCGTCGGATTGCCGAAGAAATCGACATCGTTCTTGGAAAGCGTCGGCGCCGGTTCGATCAGCAGGGAATGATGATGCGTCGTCTGCTGGGGACAGGGGCGCGGCGCCAAATGCAACAGGTGCTGGGACAGGGCGACATCCCAGGTATAGGTGATCGTGGTCTGGTGACTGATGTCATAGATCACGGAATTGTCCCACCCCCTGATGTGCTGCGGGTCGGCAGCACATGGCTGAAATACTTACGCGCCAGGTTGTCCGACATTTCCAGGGTCTGGCTGGTGATAGCGTCGAGGAACTGCGCCAATTCCGTCCGCTGCCCGCGCTTGTTCCGCTGTTCCGAGAGTGCCAGAACGTCGGCCAGCCGCAGGCTGCTGTACATCGATTCAACCAAAAATTCCTCGCGTGAGAGGATTGCCGTCTCCTCATCATGGGGGAAATGACGGATGTGTTCGGCCAGGGTCGCGACCTGAAACGCCAGCGACCGGGGATTGGTATCGTCGGTCAGCAACAAATCGACCACCGCGGGCAATTGCACCGTCGACAGGTAGCGGGTCCGGTAGGTCATCGAACTGTCGCCCAATTCCAGCAACAGGTCCAAACGCCCTTCTTCCGCGGGGTTGCCGTCGAACACCAATTCGCGGATCAGCTTGGACGTATGGGTAATGCGGTCGACGCGCCGCCCCGTATCCAGCAGTCGCCAACCCAGCGAGCGCGTCATGTTTTCCATCTGCATGCCGCTGAAGGCCGAAAGCTCTTCCAGGATGTGGTTCAGAAAGGCCAACGCGGCGTTGACGTCCAGGCGAATCATCGATGCCTGTCCGACCGCCTGTTGATGCAGGCTGTTCAGAATACGCCATGAATCGGTGCTGAGGCGTTCGCGCACTAGCGAGGCCGTGCGTTGCAAATTTCCCAGCAAGTTCAACAAGCCGTTGGCGCGGCCGCGATCGAACAGGATGATCGCCAGTTCTCGTTCGACGCCGCGGATGCCCCCGGCGGCGGCCTTATTGGCGGTCCGCCGGTTGAGGTATTCCAGATCGACCAGGATGTTGGTCAGGCGGGTCAGGGTCTGCGGCTCGTCGCCGGCGCCGGCTTCACCCGCGAGGCGCAGGATCATCGCCCGCATCAGGCGCACGGAGCTTTCCGTCCGTTCGGCGTAACGGCCCAGCCAGTACAGGTTGTCAGCGACGCGCGAGGGCAGGTCATTGCCGCTGCGCCGCAAGGTCACCGCCTGATCGGGCGCAGCCAACCGGGTAAAGGTCGAGACCGGCGTGTCCGACAGGACCCAGGTATCTTTCGAGGCATCGCCCTGCTGCATGGTTACGGCCTGGGCGTTGACGCTGTCGGTGGTGCGGGTCAGGCCGCCCGGCATCACGCGGTAGCTGTCGCCGTCGGCGCAAAGATAGACGCGCAGGACCACCGGGCGCGGCACGATGCCTTCCTCGGACCAGCCGGGCGTGGTCGAGAGGGTCAGGGTTTCCTGCCCGAAGTACTGGTAGCCGCGACGGTCCAGCAGGTCCAAGACCTCTTGCCTGCGGTCGCCGATCGCCTGACCGGGCAGCAAGGCCCCTTTGCGGTTCGACAGGATCGATGAGTTGGAGAACGTCGGCCGCAGGGCCAATTCGTCCAGATGTTGGCTGACGTATTCGCGTTCCTGTTCCTGGCCGCACCACCAGGTAGCTAGCGAGGGTATTTTCAAGTCTTCGCCCAGAAGCTCCCGGCACAGACCCGGATAGAAGCTCATCAAGGCTTCGCATTCGACCACGCCGGAGCCGAGCGAATTGGCGATCACGACGTTGCCCGCGCGGGCGGCGGCGACCAGCCCGGCCACGCCCAGCAGCGAGTCGTTTCGCAGTTCCAGCGGATCGCAGAAGTCTGAATCGACGCGGCGCAAGATCAAGTCGACCTGCTTCAGACCGTTCAGGGTCTTCAGATAGACCTTGTTGTCGCGCACGGTCAGGTCCGCGCCCTCGACCAGGGGGAAGCCCAGATAGCGCGCCAGATAGGCATGCTCGAAATAGGTTTCGTTGTGTGGGCCCGGCGTCATCAGCACGGCCAGCGGCTCGTCCTTGCCGGTCAGCGCGATCAGGTTGTCCGACAGGGCCTGGAAAAACCCGGCCAAACGATGAACCTGCGCCGAGCGGAAGATGTCGGGCAGGGTGCGGGCCAGAACGATGCGGTTTTCCAGCGTATACCCGGCGCCGGACGGAGCCTGGGTGCGGTCGCTTAGAACCCACCAGCGCTGGTCGGCGGCGCGGGCCAAGTCGAATGCCAGGAAGTGCAGGTGCACATCGCCGGGTGGTTTAATGCCGTGCATCGGGCGCAGGAACGCCGGGTTGCCGTAGATCAGAGACGACGGCAGCAGGTTCCGCTGAAGCAGATCCTGTTCGCCGTAGATATCGCGGACCACGGCGTTCAACAGCTTGGCCCGCTGGATCAGCCCCGCTTCCAGGGATTTCCATTCTTCCGGCCCGATCAGAAAGGGCAGGGGGTCCATCCGCCAGGGGCGCGTTGACTCGCCGGTTTCGTCGTAGATGTTATAGGTCGTGCCGTTTTCGCGGACGAGGCGCTGCGCCGTGTCCCAGCGTTCGCGCAATTCGGTCTGGCTGAACCTGCCCAGGCTTTCCAGGAAGTAACGCCAATGCGGGCGCACGCCGTGGGTCTGGTCCATCATCTCGTCGTAGACGCCAGAGAACGGGGCATAGCTGTCGGCCAGGAAAAGATCCTGCGACATACCTTTTTTGGCGGAATCCATGCCGCTCACCCGTTGCTCCAAGACCGTGTCGGCCCATTCCCGACGTTGGACGGCGAGGATAAGAGATCGCCCTGCCGTCCGCTAGTGCGTTGTTTGATCAAGCTTAATCTAATCTGATAAGCCGTTTAAGTCGCGTTAATGCACGGTTTTCGCCCGTCGCAGGTCCAGCGTCATCGGGAATTCTCCGCTGGCGGTCCGTTTCGGCGGCTCGGACGGGCCCGGCGTATGGCCGATCTCTTCGAATCGCGCAAGGCGGCGGCTTTCCGCTTCATAGGCATTGACCGGGAAGTGTTCGAAGTTTCGACCACCCGGATGAGCCACGTGATAGGTGCAGCCGGCAACGGCCCGCCCGGTCCAGGTGTCGTACAAATCGAAGGTCAGCGGCGCGTCCACGTCGATTCCGGGATGCAGGGCCGAAGCCGCCTTCCAAGCCTTGAACCGCACGCCCGCGAAATATTCCCCGGCCGTGCCGGTCGACGTCAGCGGGACTTCGTAGCCGTTACAGGCGACGCGGTAACGCTCGCCGGTCAGGCCCGAGATCCGGACCTGCAAACGTTCGACCGAGGAATCGACGAAGCGCACGGTCCCGCCGACCGCTCCTTCCTCGCCCATCACGTGCCAGGGTTCCAGGGCCTGACGGAGTTCGATTTCCGTCTGCTCGTACTGCACGGCGCCGTAACGCGGAAAGCGGAATTCGAAATGGGGCGCGAACCAGGCGGCATCGAACGGATAGCCATGGGCGTTCATGTCGCGGATCACATCCTCGAAATCGGCCCAGACGGCATGAGGCAGCATGAACCGGTCGTGCAACTGCGTTCCCCAGCGGACCAACGGGCCGGAATAGGGCGCGTCCCAGAACCGGGCGATCAGGGCGCGCAACAGCAATTGCTGCGTCAGGCTCATGCGCGCATGGGGCGGCATTTCGAAGGCGCGGAATTCAACCAGGCCCAGGCGGCCCGTGGGGCCGTCGGGAGAATACAGCTTGTCGATGCAGATTTCCGTGCGGTGGGTGTTGCCGGAAACGTCGATCAGCAGATTGCGCAGGATGCGGTCGATCAGCCAGGGCGGGCAGTCGGCCCCTTTGTCCGGCATCTGCGCCAGGGCGATTTCCAATTCGTACAGGCCGTCGTGGCGCGCTTCGTCGACGCGCGGGGCCTGGCTGGTTGGGCCGATAAACATGCCCGAGAACATGTAGGACAGGCTGGGGTGGTGCTGCCAATAAGTGATCAGGCTGCCCAGCAGGTCCGGGCGGCGCAGGAACGGGCTGTCCGCCGCCGTGGCTCCGCCCGCGACCACATGGTTGCCCCCGCCGGTGCCGGTGTGGCGACCGTCGAGCATGAATTTCTCGGTGCCCAGGCGCGATAGGTGCGCCTCTTCATAAAGGGTCTCCGTATGTTCGACCATTTCCCGCCAGCTTGATGCCGGGTGGATATTGATCTCCAGCACGCCGGGGTCCGGGGTGACCTTGATGACGTTGAGGCGCGGATCGTGCGGCGGCTCATAGCCCTCGATATGCACGGGCATGCCCGTCTCCGCGACCGCGTCCTCGATGGCGGCGATCAGGTCCAGGTAGTCTTCCAGAGTTTCCGTCGGCGGCATGAACACGCACAGCCGCCCGTCGCGGGGTTCGACCGTCATCGCCGCGCGGACCCGCCGACCATCGTCGCCCAGCGATTGCGCGGACACGGTCTGGCGGTTGGCGCCGGGATGCTCGCTACCTTGCAGGTAAGGTTGCCGCGCGGCATCGGCCTTGGGCAGGTCGGGGAATTCGGAAAACGGATCGGCGGGGACGACGTAGGGATAATCGATGGCCGCGATATGGGGCAGGGATGCCAGCGGCAGGCGGAAGCCGACCGGCGAGTCGCCGGGGATCAGGACCAGCCGGTTCGTTCGCATCGACCAAGGCTCGGACACCCAACGGCGCGACCCGTCCTTGGAATTCCAACGCTGCACCGGCAGGACATAGCCCGTCGGCGTGGACAAGCCCTTGGAAAACACCCGCGCCAGGCGCTCGCGTTCCAGCGGGTCGTCCAGCTTGGAATCGTCCAGGGTCACGTTGTCCGGCAGGCGGCGTTCCTTTTCCATGAAATGCCAGGGATCTTCGAACGCCGGGGTCGCGGCCTCGGGTGCGACGCCCAGGCGCTCGGCGATGCCCTGGGCAAAGGTCTCGGCGGCCTTGATGTCCGGCTTATGGTCTTCGGTCTCGCGGGCGAAGGCTTCCTGATCTTTCCAGATCGGCTCGCCGTCCTTACGCCAATACAACGCAAAGGCCCAACGCGGCAGTTGCTCGCCCGGATACCATTTGCCCTGGCCGTAGTGGAGCAGGCCGTTGGGCGCGTATTTGTCGCGCAGACGGCGGATCAGATCGTCGGCCAAGGGGCGTTTGGTTTTGCCGACGGCGGCGGTGTTCCATTCTTCGGCATCGACGTGATCGACGGAGACGAAGGTCGGCTCCCCGCCCAGGGTCAGGCGCACGTCCTGATCGGCCAGTTGTTTATCGATCTCGTCGCCCAGGCGGTCGATGGTCTGCCACTGTTCTTCTGTATAGGGCTTGGTCACGCGCGGCGTTTCGGCGATGCGGGTGATCAGCATGTCGAAATCGAATTCGACATTGGCCTGTCCGATGGCGCCGCTGATCGGCGCGGCGCTGCTCGGGCGCGGCGTCGCGGCCAGGGGAATGTGCCCTTCGCCCGCCAACAGGCCCGACGTGGGGTCCAGGCCGATCCAGCCGGCGCCCGGCAGGTAAACCTCGGTCCAGGCATGCAGGTCGGTGAAATCTTCTTCCGCGCCGGACGGGCCGTCCAAGGATTTGACGTCGGGCTTCAACTGAATCAGATAGCCCGAGACGAAGCGCGCGGCGAAACCCAGGTGGCGCAGGATTTCGACCAGCAGCCAGCCCGTATCGCGGCACGATCCCATGCCCCGCTCCAGGGTTTCCTCGCAGGTTTGAACCCCTGGTTCCATGCGGATCAGATATTGGATGTCGTTCTGCAGACGCTGGTTCAGGTCGACCAGGAAATTCACGGTCGAGCCTTCGGGCTTGGGCAGGGCATCCAGCCACTTTTGCAGCAACGGTCCCGCGGGTTCCGGTTGCAGGTAGCCGTCCAGTTCCCGTTTCAGGTCCGGGGCGTAATCGAACGGCAGCTCCTCGGCTTCGGGCTCTAGAAAGAAATCGAACGGGTTTTGCACCGACATGTCGGCGACCAGGTCGATCGTGACCTGGAATTTCTCGACCGGGTCGGGATAGACCACGCGGGCCTGATAGTTGCCGTGCGGGTCCTGCTGCCAATTGATGAAGTAACCTTCGGGCTCCAGCTTCAGGGCATAGCTAAGCACCGGGGTGCGGGCATGCGGGGCGGGGCGCAGGCGGATAACCTGCGGGCCCATCTGAACTTTCCGGTCGTAAAGATAGGTCGTCCGGTGGTGGAGGGCGACATGGATGCTCATGGCCGATTAACGCCGCTTTTCAATGGCTTCCCGGCTCGCCTGCGCTGGCTTCCGGCGGCGAATATACCAGCATGCTCGCCCGCCCTCGTCAATCGCTCGCAGGCGCACAAAAGACGCTATTTAGGTTCGCTCCGCCTCATATCCGGGAAAATCCGGCTGCGCTTCGGGCATGGCCAAGCGGAAAGCATCCAATTCGGCGCAGGCGGCGTCGGCGGCCAAGACCCGAGGATAGGCATCCAACGGAAAGCCGAACCAGCGCGCATTGCCCAGGACCGGCACCAGGTAGATATCGGCAATGGTCGGCGCGTCGCCGACGCAGAATGTCGTTTGCTTCTTGCGCTGGGCCAGCATCGTTTCGACCGTGGTCAGGCCCTTGTCGATCCAATGGGCGTACCATTCCATGGTCTTTTCCTCGGACCAGCCTTCGACCTCCACCAGATGGTCGCGGACCCGATGGTTATGGATCGGGTGGATTTCGCAGGCGATGAACTGGGCGATGGAGCGCGCGGTCATCCGCTCCATCGGGTCGTGCGGCAGGATCGACGGGGTCGGATAGGTCTCTTCCAACCAATCGATGATCGCGGTCGACTGGCCGACGATGGTGCCGTCGATGTCCAGCGCCGGCAGCAACCCTTGCGGATTGATCTTGCGATAGGCCTCGGTCCGCATGTCATCGACGGCGACGTATTCGTAATCGATGCCTTTGAGGTTCAGGGTGATGCGGACGCGCTGTCCGGCCGAATTGCGATATCGGGAATAGAGCTTCAAGGTCATTGGTCGTCCTGAGCGATCTGGAAGAGGCGGGCGAGGAGACGAGGATAGCGCCTTGTCCCTGCATGACCATGCCTGTCATTGCAGAGAGGACAAAAAAAATCCGCCGGCTCCAAAAGGAACCGGCGGGAAAGTTAGCAACAGGGAAGTTGCGCCCCGGCGTTTAGTACGACCGAGGCATCCCCAGCACATGCTGCGCGATAAAGCTGAGGATCAAGTTCGGCGAAATAGGCGCCGTACGAGCGAGTCGCGCTTCTCGCCATTTGCGTTCGATGTGGTACTCACGGGCGAAGGCGAACCCGCCGTGGGTGGTGAAGCAGGCTTCGCCCGCGTCCCAGGCCGATTGCGCCGACAGCAGGCGCGCCATGTTGGCTTCGGCGCCGCAGGACATGCCGTTGTCGAACATGGCCGTCGCCTTGCGCACCATCAGGTCCGCCGCTTCCAGGTCCGCATAGGCCTTGGCGATGGGGAACTGGATGCCCTGGTTCTGGCCGATCGGGCGCTTGAACACGATGCGCTCGTTGGCATAGGCCACCGCCTTTTCCAGGAAGTAGCGGCCGTTGCCGATGGCTTCCGACGCGGTCAGGCAGCGCTCGGCGTTCATCCCGTCCAGGATGTAGCGGAAGCCTTTGCCTTCTTCGCCGATCAGGGCATCCGCCGGGATCGGCACGTTGTCGAAGAACACTTCGCAGGTGTTGTGGTTGACCATGGCGTCGATCGGGCGGATTTCGCAGCCGTTCTTCTGCGCTTCCCGAAGATCGATCAGGAAGGTCGAGATGCCGTCGGTGCGTTTTTCCACCTTGTCGGCGGGCGTGGTCCGGGCCAGCAGCAGCATCAGGTCGGAATGCGCGGCGCGCGAGGTCCAAACCTTCTGGCCATTGATGACGTAGCCATTGCCCTGCTTTTCGGCGCGAGTCTTCAACTGCGTGGTGTCGGAGCCGGTGGTCGGCTCGGTCACGCCAAAGGCCTGAAGCCGCAGTTCGCCCGAGGCGATTTTCGGCAGGTAGTACTCTTTCTGCTCCTTGGAGCCATGCCGCAGCACCGTGCCCATGGTGTACATCTGGGCATGACCCGGCGAAGCCGAGCAGCCGCAAGCGTTGATGGTTTCCAGGATCACGGCACCGCCGCGAACCGGCAGGCCGGCGCCGCCGTATTCTTCAGGCACCAGGGCGGCGAGGAAGCCGCCTTCGGTCAGGGCCTCGATGAATTCGGTCGGATAGCTGCCGGACGGCGGCTGGTCTTCCAGCTTGTGCCAGTATTCGCCCGGAAAATCGGCGCAGACCTTGGCGACCTGTTCGCGAATTTCCGGATAGTCGTTCCCCAGGGGGATATTCAGTTCGGTGGTCATTATCGTTTCCTGTTGGTCGGCACTCAGGCGGCGGCGGTGGCGGGGGTGAAGCCTTTGGGCGGGCCCGCGTTGATGTAGGTGCCGTGCACCGGCTCGCCCTTGAGCTGGCGTTCCATGATCTCGCGGGCGGCCAGCAGGCCGTCCAGATCGACGCCCGTGCGCATGCCTTGTGCTTCGAGCATGAACACCAGGTCCTCGGTCACGATGTTGCCGCTGGCCCCGGGGGCATAGGGGCAACCGCCCAGACCGCCCAGGCAGGAATCGAATTCCCGAACCCCGGCGTCCAGGGCCGCGAACACGTTCGCCAGGCCCAGGCCACGGGTGTCGTGGAAGTGGGCGCCCACGGGAATGTCCTTACCGACCGTGCGATACAACTCGGTGAACAGGTCGCGGACCTGTTTCGGATTGGCGTAGCCGACCGTGTCGGCGACGTTGAGGCGATCCGCACCGCGTTCGACCAGGCCCTCGGCGACCTTCATTACGTCCTTGATCGCGACTTGGCCGGAAATGGTGCAGCCGAACGAGGTCGCCATGCCGCCCGAGATCACCCGGTCTTTGTATTCCGGGTTGTCGTTGCGGTACTGGACGATCTCGGCGAAGCCGTCGAGCGATTGCTGAACCGTGCGGCGGATGTTGGCCATGTTGTGTTCTTCCGACACGGACATGACAACGCCGACCTGATGGGCCCCGGCGGCCAGGCCGTCGACGGCGCCCCGCATGTTGGGGGCCAGGGCCGACACGATCAGGCCGTCGATCATGGCCGACTGGCGGACCACGTCGGCGGAATCGGCCATCTGCGGCAGCAGCTTGGGGTTAACGAACGAGCCGACCTGCATCTGCCGCACACCGGCGGCGGCTTCGCGGCGGATCCATTCCATCTTACCTTCGGTGGAGAAGATCGTCTGGATGCTCTGCAGCCCGTCACGGGGGCCGACTTCACTGACCAGAACGTCGATATCTTCAGTCATGATGGTCTCCTTATCCTGGTAGGGGGCTTCAGGAACCCTTGAAAACGGGCGAACGCTTTTCGTTGAAGGCGCGCACGCCTTCGAGGCGGTCTTCGGTGCCGACCAGACGGTTGTAGGCCTGCAATTCGAACTGGAAGCCCGACATGCGGTCAACCTGCGTGGCGACGCCCAGCGAGCGTTTGGCGGCGCGGATCGACAGCGGCGCGTTGGACGCGATCTTCTTCGCCGTCTCGATGGTTTCCTCCATCAGCTTTTCCGGTTCGCACAGCTTGTTGACCACGCCCCAGTCCAGGGCTTCCTCGGCCGAGAACGGACGCCCGGTCAGGATGATTTCCTTGGCCCGACGCTCACCCACGGCATGGGGCAGGTTCTGCGTGCCCATGGCGCCCGGCATGATGCCGATGGTGACTTCGGTCAAAGCGAAACGCGCGTGGGTCGCGGCATAGGCGAAATCGCAGGTCAGGACCGTTTCCAGGCCCCCGGCGAAAGCAGCGCCGTTGACCGCGGCGATGATCGGCACCGGGCACATGCGCGTGGCGATCACGGCCTGTTCGAAGATACGGTGCTGGACCTGCCACTGGTGGTTGGTCATGCCGTTGCGTTCCTTCAGGTCGCCGCCGGCGCAGAACGCCTTGTCGCCGCGCCCGGTCAGGATCACCACGCGAACCTCTTCGGTGTCACGATAGAGAGCTTCGAAGATTTCCTTCTGCTCCAGGCCCATCTGGGTGTTCTTGGCATTACGGACCTCGGGACGGTCCATCATGACGACCAGAATGTGATCGTCGACGCGTTCCAAGGTGAATGTTTCGTAATCCATCCGCATTAGTTGTTCGTTCCTTCTTTCTTCTGCTGGCCGGGAGCGGTTCCCTTGACCGTATCGTTATGCTGGCCGATCGTCGGCGCGGACTCGCGGTTCGGCGGGCGCATGCCGTTGAAGCTCAACGGCAGGCCGGCCATCAGCGGGCCGCCGCCGACTTTCGATTGCAGGATGCCGAGCGCCACGGTTTGCGGGTCGGCCATCATTTCCAAAGTCTGCTGGACTGGGGCGCTGGGAATGCCGACCTCGTCCAATGCCTGCTGCCATTCGGCGCGCGTCCGGGTGAGGACGACCGGCTCGATCAGCGCGTTCAGTTCCGCCAGATTGGCATAGCGGTTCTGATTGGTGTCGAAGCGCGGGTCCTGCGGCCATTCGGGGTGACCCAGAACGTCGGCCAGGCGATTGAACAGGCGATCATTGGGGGCGGCGATAATCAGATGGCCGTCCGAACATTCATATGCCTGATAGGGGGCCATGCCGCGCGCACCCGACCCTTCGCGTTGCGGGTTCTGGGGATCGATCGCGGCCGAGGCGACGGCGTTGTTCATCCAGCCGACGGCGGTTTCGTACAGGGACGCATCGACGGTGCTGCCTTCGCCCGTATCGGCCTGACGCTTGAGCGCGCCCAGGATGCCGATGGCGCACCACATACCGGTGCCCATGTCGATGATCGAGGTGCCGACGCGGATCGGCGGGCGACCCGGTTCGCCGGTGATGGTCATCAGGCCGCCATAGGCCTGCATCAGGGGATCGTAGCCCGGTTTGTCCTTCAGCGGGCCCTGGTTGCCGAACGCACCCAGGTTGCAATAGATCAGCTTGGGGTTGGCGGCGCGAAGCGTCGCCGCGTCCAGGCCCAGGCGCTCGACCGTGCCGGGGCGCATGTTCTGGATCACCACGTCGGCTTCGTTGATGCAGTAATCGCGCAGCCAGTCGCGCTCGGCATCGTCCTTCATATCGACGGTGATGGATTTCTTGTCCCGGTTCAGGGCGTGGAAGTAAGAGCCGATGCCGTCGGGGAACATCTTGCCCCAATACCGGCAATCGTCGCCCGGTCCCGGGCGTTCGACTTTCACGACCTCGGCGCCCATGGCGGCGAGGATCCAGGTTGCGTAGGGGGCGGCGACACTGCTGCCCAATTCAACAACGCGGATACCGGCCAGGCATTGCCAGGCCTCAGCCTCGGTGTTCGTCAACGTTTCCTCCTGATGGGCGGGGCCGGGGAGCCGACGTCCGCCGTCAACTTCATGCTGCGCTTTTTTATGGGTATCACGCTTGTGCGGTGTATCGCAATGTGATACAAAGTTTCTAATAGTGCTATTACATCGTAACGACATCGGACTGTCAAGCGCCTGCCCATGCTCGATCTACCTGACGACGACGTCCAAGCGGCCTTTGCGCCGGATGCGCCCGCCGACCGGCGGGGAAAGCCGTTCGTGGCTTCTGTCGCCAAATGTTTCCAGGTTTTGAAGGCGTTCCGCCGCGGCCAGACCGAACTGCGCCAGCGCGATCTGGGCCTGACCGAAATCTGCAAACTGTCGGGCTTGGACAAAAGCGCGGCGCAGCGCTTTTCGGAAACGCTGGTCACGCTCGGCTATTTGGAAAAGGATCCGCAGACCCGGCGTTATCGTCCGGGCATCGCGTTGATCGACTTCTATTACACCTTCATGGTTTCGCACCGGCTGGCCCAGATCGCCATGCCGATCCTGATCGAAGCGTCCAAGGTCTACGACACCACCATCAACCTGTGCGAACTGTCGGGCACCGATGCGATCTATACGGTCCGCATCCCCCAGGCCAAGGCCAGCTACGGCACCATGTTGGCGGGGCGGCGCGTGCCGGCGTTCTGTTCGTCGCCGGGTATGGTGATCCTGGCCAATCTGCCGGAAGAGGAATCGGAGGCCGTGTTCGATGCCTCGGACATTCGCCAGGTCACGGAATATACGGTGACCGATCGCGAGACGTTGCGCGCGCAAATGGCCGAGGCTCGCCGTCAGGGCTTTCACATCTCGGATCAGCAGGGGCAGGTCGGCAACGTTTCGGTCGCGGCCCCGGTTCTGACGCCGGGCGGCCGCGCCGTCGCGGCGGTGCATATTCCGGGTTACGCCCCGCGCTGGGACCTGGACTCCGTCACCGAAAAGCTGACGCCGCTGGCCGTCGAGACGGCCATGCGTATCTCCGACTCTCTTACCGACGCCATGTAAACGACAACAAACGTAAAAGTCCCATCGCAGGAGGAAACGAAAATGCCCGATACACAACAATCCGCCGCCGGTGCGGCGACCGCCACGCCGACGCGCGACCTTGCCGCCTGGATCGCCAGCGTCAAATCGTCCGAAATGGGCGACCGTCCGCGCCGCTGGGCCAAGCATGCCATTCTCGACTGGTTCGGCGTGACCCTGGCGGGTGCGACCGATCCGCTGGTCGGCATCCTGGCCGATGACGCGCTGGATTCCGGCGAGGCCGGTGCCTCGCGCCTGGTCGGCCGTTCGGAAAAGGTCAGCCCCAGCTTCGCCGCCATGATCAACGGCGCGGCGTCGCACGCCCTGGACTACGACGACGTCAACAAGCGCCTGCACGGCCATCCGACCGTGCCGGTCGTGCCCGCGATCCTGGCCCTGGCCGAACAGAAGGGCCTGTCGGGCAAGGACGTGGTCGAAGCCTTCATCGTCGGCTACGAAATCGAATGCCTGATCGGCGAGATGATGGGCATGTCCCACTATGACCATGGCTGGCACGCCACGGCGACCGTCGGCACCTTCGGCGCCGCGGCCGGTTGCGCCCGCATGCTGGGCTTGGACTCCGATAAGTCGGCCATGGCCCTGGGCATCGCCGCGACGCAGGCGGCGGGTCTGAAATCCATGTTCGGCACCATGTGCAAACCGCTGCACGCCGGTAAGGCCGCGATGAACGGTCTGATGGCGGCCCGCTGGGCGGCCCGTGGCTTCACCAGCCGCGCCGACGCGCTGGAATGCGCGCAGGGCTTCGGCACCACCCAGTCGACCGATTTCTCGGCGCTGCCGGTCCGGCCCGATGCCTCGGCCCCCTATGCGGTCGAAGAGAACCTGTTCAAGTATCACGCTGCTTGCTACCTGACGCATTCGAGCATCGAAGCGATCCGCAAGATGAAGCAGGAACACGACTTCGCCGCCGATCAGGTGACCCGCGTGCGCAGCTTCGTCGATGCCGGCCACCGCAAGGTCTGCGATATTCCGGAACCGGAAACGGGCCTACAGATGAAGTTCTCGATCCGCCATTGCATCGCCATGGCGTTGAACGGCATCGACACCGGCGACCGCAATATCTTCAACGAGGAAATGGCCAACCGTCAGGACCTGATGGACCTGCGCCGCAAGGTCGACCTGGAGAACAAGGTGCATGACAGTCGCCACGCCGCCGAAGTCGTGATCGACCTGGACGACGGCCGCTCGCTGGTTCAGTTCTTCGACGTCGGCATTCCGGCGGACGACCTGGAAGCGCAGGAACAGCGCTTGGTCACCAAGTTCCACCGACTGGCCGAGCCGATCCTGGGCGCCGACAAGGCGAAGCGGATCGAAGACCTGGTGCTGGGTCTGGAAGACGCCAAGGGCGTGGCCGACCTGATGGCTGCCGCCGGCTGATCTTTAGCCCCGGCAGACTGAAGTATCGATGCGGGCCGGTCCTTCGGGATCGGCCCGTTTCTTATTGGGTGAGCGCTTAGATCGGATCGTTCTGCCGCAGTTCGCGGGTCTTGGCGGCGACTTCGAAGAACGCGCTGATCAGGCGTGATTCCCGCCGCTCCATCAAACAGTTCACATGGGCGGTGGTGTGAATGTCGGCGTTTTCGATCTCGATCGTGCGCAGGTCGGGGCGGGGGATGAATTCGATGTCCGAGACCACGCCGATGCCGATGCCCCGCGCGACGGCCAGCCAGACCGCTTCGCGGCTGCCGATCTCCATCACCGGGTTGATCGTGACGCCGTGCTTGGCCAGGGCCGCTTCGAACGCGCGCCGGGTGGTCGAGCCGCTTTCGCGCAGAACCATGCGTTCGCCTTCCAAATCCTCGATCCGAATGACCTTGCGCTTGGCCAGCGGGTGCGACTTGTGGGCGAAGGCGACGACCTTGTGGCGGCTGTAGGGCATGGCGAAGATGCGGGGATCGTCCTCGACATGGGCCAGGACGGCGACGTCCGCCGAATAGTCCAACAGCCTGCCGACCATCTCGCTCGAGTTGCCGACGGTGACCGCCAGGCGAATGCCCGGATAGGCTTCGCTGAAGGCGCTGAGCATTTCTGTCGCGTGATACGGGCCGACGGCGCCGACGTGCAGGGTGCCCGTATGGAACCCGCCGAAGGCATTGAGCAGGTCCTGCGCCTGGCCCTCCAAATCCATGATCCGCCGCGTCACGGTCAGCAGCGCTTGGCCCGCTTCGGTCAATTCGATTTCCCGTCCACGCCGGTGGAACAGCTCGACCTTGAACATGTCTTCAAGGGCGCGGACCTGGCTGGTCAGCGTCGGTTGGCCCACGTTCAGCACCTTGGAGGCGGCAGTAAAACCGTTCTCCGTGGCGACGGCGTGAAAGGATCTGAGCTGTGTAAAGATCATCGTTTTTCCCAATAGACCATATACGATATTTGAATTTGCCCAATAGGTTTATTTCACGGAACATGCATATGACCGGTCGAAAATAAGACCGGCGACCTAGGCAAGGGGGCCTTCATGCAGGACCGGGAAGCGCATTTACCGTTCATCAGACGGATGTCCCGAACGACCCTGTTGACCGTGTCGGCGGCATTGCCGCGCGGGCCGGTATGTCACCCCAAAATCAGAAACGTCGCCGCCAATGCAGCGGGGATATCCGGCGATGCCGCAAAGGTGCGCCGGACTTGGGAGTACCACTCGTTAATAGGAGACATCCAATGCAATTCGATCAACGGGTCCGGCGGGCGTTCGCGCGCCGCGCGGGCCGTCTGCTCTCGGTCGTCGCCCTGAGCGCCACCGTCACCGCCGTCGGTATTTCGACGGCCAAGGCGGAATGTGAAAATCCTGATGAACTGACCTTCGCCATCATCCCGACCGAGGAAACGGTGGCGGAACTGCAACTGTACAAGCCGGTGACGGACCGCATGGCCAAGCTGACCGGTAAGAAGATTCAGTTCTTCATGCCAACGTCCTATGCCTCGGTTGTCGAGGGCTTGCTCAGCAAGTTCGTCGATGTCGCGGTGTTGGGGCCGTATACCTACGTGATCGCCAACTCCAAGGACCCGAACGTCGAGGTCTTCGCCACCTACGCCAAGAAGAAGGGCCATTTGCAGGAAGAGGGCCCGGGCTACAAGGCGGCGCTGATTTCGAAGAAGGGCACCAAGTTCACGACCATCGAAAGCCTGAAGGGGGCCACCGTCGGCCTGACCGATCCGGGCAGCACGTCGGGCAACCTGATGCCGCGCGTCGTATTCTCAAAGGTCGTCGGCATGGACATCGATAAGTTCTTCGGCAAGGTCGCCTATACCGGCAGCCACGAACTGTCCGCCGTCGCCGTTGCCAAGGGCAAGGTCGATGCGGCTTTCGTCGCGACCCACCGGTTCGACAACGTGGTCAATAAGGGCGAGATCAAGCTGGAAGACGTCAACGTGCTGTGGTCGTCCAAGCCGATCCCGCAGGATCCGTTCGTCTATCGCAAGCCGCTGTGCGAGGACATCAAGAAGAACATCCGCGAGACGTTCCTGGGCCTCGACAAGGAAGCCAGCGCCCAGAACTTCCTGAAGAACGTCAAGTCGAACAAGTTCGTCGCCATGTCGTCCGAGGATTACGACATCATTCGTGATCTGAAGGCCGCCAAGGACGCGCGCAAGAAAAAATAGGGGTCACTTACCCCTGCGGCGGTCGGGTTCCGCCGGTTTCTCCCTGTCTGGGGCCGACCGCCGTCTTTTTCTGCCGTGTCAGTGTGACCAAACCAATTAACAATCAAGAGACCAGGAAGACACGATATGGCCGTCTTGGAAGTTAGAGACCTGCGTGCGCGCTACAGCGCCAAAGGACCGGAAATCCTCAAGGGAATTTCCTTCGATGTCGAAGGCGACGATTTCTTCGCCATCATCGGCCCCAGCGGGGCCGGGAAGTCGACCCTGATCCGTTGCATCAACCGACTGGTCGATCCGACGTCCGGAACCATTCGGTTCAACGGGCAGGAGGTGACCGCACTCGGCAACAAGGACCTGCGCCTGGTCCGCCGCGACATCGGAATGATTTTTCAGGAATTCAACCTGATCGACCGCATGAGCGTGATGGACAACGTTTTGTCCGGGCGGCTGGGCTACATGGGCAACATGCGCACCCTGTTCCGGATGTTCCCGCGCAAGGATATCGACCACGCCCTGCATTTGTTGGACCGGGTCGGCCTGTCCGACCATGTCGACAAGCGGGCGGACGAGCTTTCCGGTGGTCAGCGTCAGCGCGTCGGCATCGCCCGCGCCCTGATGCAGGACCCCAAGCTGATGTTGCTGGACGAGCCGACTTCGGCGCTCGACCCCAAGATTTCGCGCGAGATCATGGGGCTGATCAAAGAGATGGCGCAGGAACTGAACGTGCCCTGCCTGTGCAATATCCATGACGTCAAATTGGCCATGGAGTTCTGCAACAAGATGATCGGCCTGCAGGACGGGGTGACCATGTTCGCCGGGCCGACCGCCGACATGAACGAGGCCAAGCTCGACGAGATCTACGCCATGGAAGTGCTGTGAGGGGCGGGCGATGGACAATTCAACGGGATTTCGCGTCATGGATATGAGGACGGACGACATTCTCGCCCGCCGTACCCGGCGCCAGCGTAATACCATCCTGGCCGGTCTGGTGCTTCTGGCCCTGGTGGTCTGGAGCATCGACGTCACCGTGGTCAAGGACACCGACTGGGACCGCATCGGCAGCCTGGCCGATGTGCTGGAAGCAGCCGGGCAGTTCGGCGGTGTCGATGTTTCCCTGTTTCCGGACCTGCTGGGCCCGACCCTGGAGACCTTGATGATCGCCTGCCTGGGCACCGCGTTGGGGGTGCTGTTGTGTATCCCCGCGACCTGGTTCGGGGCGATGAACATCACGCCCTATGCGCCGATCACTTATCCCTTGGCGCGCTTGATGATGACGCTCAGCCGCTCGATCCACGAAATCGTCTGGGCTTTGTTCTTTGTCGCGGTGTTCGGCCTGGGGGCCATGGCCGGGGTGTTCGCCATCGGCATGCGCTCGATCGGGTTCATCGCCAAGCTGTCGGCGGAAGCGATCGAAGACATTGACCATGGGCCGGTCGAGGCGATGCGGGCGACCGGGGCTAACGGGTTTCAGGTCTTGCTTTACGCCATCCTGCCGCAGGTCCTGCCGCAGATTATCGGCACGGCGATCTTCGAGTGGGAAATCAACATTCGCCGCTCGGCGGTGCTGGGCCTGGTCGGCGCCGGTGGTTTGGGGCTGGTGTTCTTCCGCCAACTCAACACCTTCAATTTCCACGGCGTGACGGCGGTGATCCTGGCGATCCTGGCCATCATCTTCTTGGGCGAGGCGATTTCTCATGCCGTTCGCCGCCGCATGATCTAGGGGAGGGACGTCATGACGACCAATGTCACTCACGCCGTCGCCGAGACCGTGCCCAAGCGGTGGTCGCGCTGCAAGGGACCGGAATGCCTGTTCAGCTATGCGGGATGGATCATCGCCTTTTCGGTGGTGGTGTTCAGCATCGAATATCTGAACATCCCGCTCGACCGCTTGTTCGGCATGTTCGGGCGCATGGGCGAAGTCATCGCCGACCGCTATTATCCGGCGGATATCGACTACATCATGGACCGCGACTATCTGGGCTACGTCATCGAGACGATCCAGATGGCGTATCTAGGGGCTTTGTTCGGGCTTCTGATCACGGTGCCGCTGGCCTGGTTCGCGGCCTACAACATGACGCCATCGCGCTGGACCGTGTATCCGGTGGCGCGCCTGTTCTCGATGTCCTGCCGTGCTGTACATGAAACGATCTGGACGATCCTATTCGTGGCCATTCTGGGTTACGGCATGTTGCCGGGTGTGCTGGCGCTGACCCTGTTCAGCGCCGGGTTCGCGGCCAAGCTGTTCGCCGAGGAAATCGAAGCCATCGACATGGGCCCGGTCGAAGCAATGCGGGCAACCGGGGCCAACCTGTTTCAGGTCATGGTGTTCGGGGTGTTCCCGCAGGTCCGCGTCGCCTTCACCGGCATCGCGATCTACACCTGGGACGTCGCGTTCCGGGCGGCCACCGTCGTCGGCTTCTTCGGCGCGGGAGGCATGGGTTGGTACCTCAAGCGCAACGTGATGCAGATCGAAACGGAGCGCGTCGCCGCGATCATCCTTTCGATCATCGTCCTGGTTCTGATTTCCGAGATCCTGTCGGCCTGGGCGCGCAACGCCGTCATGAAGATGAAGTGAGGCGCCGCCGCATGCTGATCCAACACCGCAATCCGCACCGCGCCCCGATCGGCGCCGTCCGAAGAAACGGAGAATAGCCTATGTCAAAAAAAGGTCGGGCCGTCGTCTACGATGCGCCGAACGAACCCTTCGTCGTCCGCGAATATCCCGTGCGCGATGTCCACCCGAACGAGGTCCTGGTCCGTATCACCATGTCGACCATCTGTCGTTCCGACATTCATTCCTACCAGGGGCACCGGCCCAATCCATGCCCGGGCATCCTGGGGCACGAGATCGTCGGCGTGATCGAGCAACTGGGCCCGGAGCGTGAGCTTGACATGCGCGGCGACAAGCTGGCCGTCGGCGACCGGGTGACCTGGACCGAGTTCTTCCACGACGGCGATTCCTATTACGCCGATATCCACGACATGCCGCAGAAGGCGGCGGGCCTGCGTAAGTACGGCCACGATCTGGTCGAGGACGATCCCCACTTCCTGGGCGGGTTCGCGGACTACTGCTACATCCTGCCGGGTACGGGTATTCTGAAGCTGCCCGACGAAATCTCCGACGAAGAAGCGACGCCGCTGAACTGCGGTGCCGCGACCATGGTCTCGGTGACGGAAGCCGGCGGGATCGATGTCGGCGATACGGTGGTCGTGCAGGGCCTGGGGCTGTTGGGCCTTTACGGTTGCGCCATCGCCAAGGCGCGGGGCGCGCGCAAGGTCATCGGCCTGGACGCCGTGGCCGACCGCCTGGCCCTGGCCGGTAAGTTCGGCGCGGACGTGACCTTCGACGTCAGCAAGATGAACGACGAGCAACTGGTCGCTGCCGTGCGCGCCGAATGCCCGCCCGACGGCGCCGACGTTGGGATTGAGGTTTGCGGCCTGCCGGGGGTGATTCCGGCGGGGTTGAAGATGCTGCGCGTCGGCGGTCGTTACGTGCTGGGCGGTCTGGTCAATCCCAACGCCATGTTCACGGTCGACGGCAACGAAATCCTGCGTCGCTGGATCACCATCCGCGGGGTCCATAACTATCACCCACGCCATTTGGTGCAGGCCCTGGATTTCGTCATGGCCAACCGCGACCGTTTCCCGTTCAAGGATCTGGTCGATTCCAAATTCTCGCTGGATCAATTGGACGAAGCCTTTGCCCGCGCGGCCGACCGGTCGGTGCTGCGGGCGGCCATCGTGCCTTGAGGCGATAGGTCAGTGCGGAAATGAAGAGGGGGCCCTTCGGCCCCCTCTTTTCGTAAATGATCAGCCTTCGAACAGGCTGCCGACCGGCAACGGTACCTGCAGGACTTCGCGGAACAGATAGAAGAACCCGAGCACCACGGCGATCCCGACCAGCGGATAGACGATTGCCCGGAAGCGGGTCCAGGGGTCGTACATGGCGACCAGGGTCAGTGCTGCGAAAACGGGCAGAGCCGAGCCGATGAACCCGAGCACGGGCATGGCCAGGGTTCCGCCCAGCATCACCGCGATCAGCAATACGCGGCGGATGACGGAGCCGCCGCCGGTGTCCTCGCCGGTTTCTTCCTGAACGCCGGTACGCCGGAAAATCCACTGCAGGATATAGGCCAGCGAGGCGGCGATCAGAACCAGGGCGAAGGTCTTGGGAAAGACCGCCGAGTCCGGGTCGACGTAGCTTTGCGTGTCCCAGATGACCAGACAGGCGATGCCGATGAAGATCGTCGAGATGACGGCGCCGCCGGTGTCGTGTTTGGCGTCAGTCTGCATGGGCTTTGTCCTTGATCTTTTGCAACCGGGCCAGCACCAGCGGGCTCAGTAGCGTGAACACGGTAAAGACGATGATCGCGATCGAGATCGGCCGTCCGAAGAACATGCCGAAGCGGTCGCCCGTTGCCGTGCCGATGGTCCAGGCCTGAACGAAACCGGACTCCGCGATCGGGCCCAGGATCAGGCCAAGCACGATCGGCGACGCCGTGTAGCCGAACCGGGAAATGATCCAGCCGCCAGCACCCAGCGCGATCATGATGATGACGTCGCTGATGTTGTTGCGGATGGCGTAGCTGCCGATGATCGTCATGAAGGCGATGGCCGGAACCAACAGCGCCTTGGGCAGGGTGATGATCGTGCGATAGGCGTAGCGGCCAATCAGCAGGCCGGTCGGCAGCATCAGAAGGGTCGCCAGGATCAAGCCCCAGATGAAGGTGTAGACGATCTCGCCCTGGTTGGTGAACAGGCTGGGCCCGGTGCGCACGCCCTGTACCAGCAAGGCGCCCAGGATCACTGCGTCGGGCGGCGTGCCGGGAATGCCCAGGACCAGGGTCGGGATGAAGCCGCCGCCGACGGTTGCGTTATTGGCCGATTCCGAGGCGACGATGCCGCCCGGTTCACCCTTGCCGTAGACCTGACCCTTCTTGGCGGTCCGGCGGGCTTCGGAATAGGCGACCAGGCTGGCGATGGACCCGCCCGCACCCGGCAGAATGCCGACCACGGTGCCGATCACCGATGAGCGGATGGCGTTGACCTTGTCCCGCCACAGGTAGGCCACGGCCTCGCCCAGGCGGAAGCCCTTGTTGCCGCTGTCGACCTTGAGGTGATGGCCCGGTTGGGCGACCAGATCGATCAGCACCGGGATACAGAACAGGCCGATCAGTGCCGCGACGATCTGAATGCCGCTGAGCATCGTCTGCGAGCCGAAGGTCAGGCGCACGTCGCCCGCGACCTCGGCCACGCCGATGCACGACAGGATCAGGCCCAGCGCGCCGCCGGCCATGCCTTTGAGCAGGCTGCCCTCGGAAAGGGCTGCGATCAGCGACAGGCCGAAGATGGCCAGCCAGAAATATTCGACCGGACCGAACGCCAAGGCGACTTCGGACAGCGGCGGCGCCAGGGTCATCAGGGCGACCGCGCCGACGATGCCGCCGATGATGCTGGCCAGACAGGCGATGGTGATGGCGAAATCCCCGTCGCCTTTCTTGGCCAGCGGATAGCCGTCAAAGGTCGTGGCGATGGCCGAAGGCGTGCCGGGGGTGTTCAACAGAATTGCCGAATAGGCGCCGCCGTAGATCGCGCCGGTATAGATCGCGCCCATCAGGATCAACGCCGATGACGTCGGCATGGCGAATGTAAGGGGAACCAGCACAGCGACCGACATGGTCGCCGTCAGGCCGGGAATGGCGCCGATCACCGTGCCCGCGACCACGCCGAACAGCGCGAACAACAGGTTAAGCGGAGTCAGCGCGTCGAGCAGATGCTCAAGCCCTGCCATGGAGTGTCTCCGTAAATGAAAGAGCGGCCCACGTCAGGCGTGGCCGCGGGAAAAAGGATGGGCCGATCGACTTGGCGACCGGCCCATGAAAACGGATGCTTACTTCAGCATCCCCGCTTCCTTGGCGGAGGCGGTGACGCCCTTGGCGAAATCGGACAGGAACTTGTCCGCGGCTTCGCCGTAAGCAAAGTCGACCGGCGCAAAGCCGCCTTCTTCCATCTTCTTACGGAAGGCAGGGTCTTCGTTGATCGCCTTGATCATCGCCGTCAGCTTTTGACGGATCGGTTCCGGGGTCGATTTCGGAACGGCGATACCACGGTACGCGCCGGACACGATGTCGATGCCCAGTTCCTTGAACGTCGGCACGTCAGGGAAGCGCGGGTGGCGCTTTTCCATGGCGACGGCCAGCAGACGGGTTTTCTCATAGTTGGCGGCAACGGTGGTGAAGGCCATGGCGGCGGTCACCTGCTTGCCCATCAGGGCCGCGACGCTGGCGCCCGTGCCCTTGAAGGGAACATAGGTCGTCTTGACGCCGGCCAGCTTGTCGAAGCGGACCTGGGCCAAGTGCGGGGCCGTGCCCTTGCCCGAGCCGGAGAAGATCAGCTTGCCGGGGTTTTCCTTGGCGAACTTGATCAGGTCCTGCAGGGTCTTGAAGGGGCTGTCCTCGGTCACCACGATGGCGTCCGGGGTGTAGTGGAACCAGTACAGCATGGTGATGTCGTCGGTCTTGTAGCCGACGTCTTTTTGCTGCGGTTGGAGGACGATGTGCGGCAGGTTGACGCCCATCATGGTGTAGCCGTCACCTTTCAGGGTGTTCAGGCTGGCCCAACCGACGGCGCCACCGGCGCCCGGCTTGTACGAAATCACTAGGTCCTGACCGAACTTGTCCTTGAAGAACGGCTGCTGCATGCGGGCGGTGATGTCGGATTCACCGCCGGGGCCGAAGGGAATGATGTAGCTGATGGGCTTTTCGGGATACTCGGCCTGGGCCGGGGTCGAAAACGCGGTCAGGCTCAGGCTGGCCGCGAACGCAACTGCCGCGCCCGCCAAAGCGAGCGCACGACGAGTGGACTTCATGTCTGTTTCCTCTCCAGATGGGTTGTGATGTTTTGTTGTTATTAAGTACGGTCGCCGGGTCGTTGCCCGGGACCGGGGCGAAGGTTGCCCAAGGGAAAATTCTTTAGCTAAGGTCTGGCGTCTGCTTTCGGGGTGACAGGTCGATGTCCAGCCGGACGACATCGCCCCGATATGTGATGTCGGCGACATAGATACAAGTGCCGCTCTGATCGCGGATCGTACGGCGAACGTTGACCACCGGCGCGCCCATGGGCAGGTCCAGGTGTTCGGCGGCCTCTTGATTGGCGCCATCGACGATCAGCGTCTGATGCACGTTTTCGATGGTCACGCCGGGCGTATTCGCCATCAGCGGAACGAGAACCTGGGTACGGAATTTTTCCGGGGCCAGCAGATAGATATCGGCGGCCAGATGCACGTCGATCAGGCAGAACGGATCGCCATCCCGATAGTGAACGCGCTTGATCCGCTGATAGGCCGTCGCCGGTTTACCTTCGCCGTCCAGAATGCGTGGCTGGCGCTCGGCGGTTTCGACCAATAGCAATTTGGGCTGCAGCGGTTCGACCAGGCGCAGGAACGAATTCCAGTCGGATGCCAGGGGCAGCCAGCGTTGATCGCGGGGTTCGCGCTCAACAAAGGTTCCCAGCCCATGGCGGCGGCGGACAAGGCCCTCGGCCTCGAGAATTTCAATCGCTTGCCGCATGGTCGCACGGGCCACGCCGAAGCGGGTCGCAAGGTCATCGATGGCGGGAAGTTGCTGTCCCAGCACCCAGGTGCCGCCCTCGATCTCGCCACGCAGGCTGTTCGCGACCTGGGCGTAAAGCGGCATGGTATGGCGGCGGGCATGGGGCGGGAGCATCACGCGATCCGTCGTTGCGGTTACATACTGCCGATAATATAGTCGTATGGACTTATGGATGTCTATCACTGAAAGGGGCTTTTCATGGCGTTGAACGGTCAACCCGCGCCAACGGCGACGCGGACGTTTCCTGATGGGGCGGTGCAATTGCGTCGGATCGATGCCTGGGCCCTGCGGGTCGCCATCGCCCGCCCGGTCGAAACCTCTTTCGGGATTATGCGCGACCGACCGGCGGTTTTCGTGCGGATCGAAGACACCGACGGCAATTTTGGTTTCGGCGAAATCTGGTGCAACTTCCCGGGCGTCGGGGCGGAACATCGCGTTCGCATGGCCATCGACGAACTGGCTCCGTTGCTGGCCGGAAAAGCCTTCGACAAGCCGGCTGATGCCTTCACCATGATGTGGGATCGGACCCGTGTGCGGGTCCTGCAAACCGGCGAGCCGGGGCCCTATAGCCAGGCCATCGCCGGGATCGACATCGCGCTTTGGGATTTGGCGGCGCGGCAGGCGGGATTGCCGCTGCGGCGGTTTTTGTCGGATCAGGCGGTCGATGCCGTCCCTGCCTATGCCAGCGGCATTCACATCGCCATCGCCGCCGATGCGGTGCCCGAAGCCAGGGCCGAAGGCTTCCGTAACTTCAAGGTCAAGGTCGGGTTCGAAACCCAGGCGGACCTGGCGGGCGTGGCGGCACTGCGCCAGTCGATGGCCACGGACGAACGCCTGTTCTCCGACGCCAATCAGGCCTGGGACCTGGACGGTGCGTTGGCCTTTGCCAAGGGCGCCACAGGCTTGGGTCTGGAGTGGCTGGAAGAACCGCTGCGCGCCGACGCCCCGACCGAACATTGGGTGCGCTTGGCGAAAGAAGGCGGCGTGCCGCTGGCGGCGGGTGAGAATTTCACCTGCGCCGACGATTTCGACGCCGCGTTGACGGCGGGGGCCTTGTCCTACGTTCAGCCCGACATGGCGAAGTGGGGCGGGGTGACGGGCTGCCTGCCGGTCGCACAGGCGATCCTGGATGCGGGGCGGACCTATTGCCCCCATTATTTGGGCGGCGGCTTGGGGTTGGTTGCCTCGGCCAACCTATTGGCCGCGGTCGGCGGGCCCGGTTTGCTGGAAGTGGACGCCAATCCGAACCCGTTGCGCTCGGAAGTGCCGGGTCTGACGATCAAGGACGGCCTGTGCCATCTATCGTCGAACCCCGGTTTGGGCCTGGAGGCGCTGCCCGAAAGCCTGACGTCGAAGGTTACCCTCCATCAATCCTGGACGGCTTAACGCCGTCCTGGGTGCGGTGGGGGTTGTGCCGCTCTGAAAATCCATTAAATACAGTTAAAGTATGGGGAATATCAGGGCAGGAAGCATCATAACCATGGCACGCGATCCGAAAGTTATTTCGTTCTTCGACGACCGCACCTACACCATCACCCATATCGTCATTTGCCAGGAAACCGGCGTCGCAGCGATCATCGATCCGGTTTTGGATTACGACGCCGCTGCGGGGCGCACCTATAAGGAAAGCGCCGAGGCCGTGATCAATCAGGTTGGGCAAGACAATCTGAAGATCGAATGGATATTGGAAACCCATGTCCATGCCGACCATTTGACCGCGGCGCCTTACATGAAGGATGCCCTGGGCGGAAAGACCGGGATCGGGGCCAACGTCGGCAAGGTCCAGGAAACCTTCAAGAAAATCTTCAACGCCGAAGACGCCTTCGCCACCGATGGCTCGCAGTTCGACCATCTGTTCGCCGACGGAGAGGAATTCCGAATCGGCAATTTGACTGCCCGTGTGATCCATACACCGGGCCATACCCCGGCCTGCGTCAGCTATGTGATCGGCGATGCGGTGTTCATCGGCGATACCATGTTCTCGCCAGATTACGGCACGGCGCGCTGCGACTTTCCCAATGGCGACGCCAAGCAGCTGTATCAGTCGATCCAGAAAATTCTCTCCCTGCCTGACGAGACGCGGATTTTCTTGTGCCATGACTACATGCCCGGCGGTCGCGAGGTGATGATGCAGACGACCGTGGCCGAGCAGAAGGCGGCGAACATTCACCTGAAGGATTGCAAGGACGCGGACGCCTTCGCCGAAATGCGCAACACCCGCGACGCCAAGCTGTCGATGCCGGCGCTGATCATTCCGTCGGTTCAGGTCAATATGCGGGGCGGTCATATGCCGCCGCCGGAAGACAACGGCGTCAGTTATTTGAAAACGCCGATCGACCTGCTGTAGCGCCCAGCGTTCCGACCAAAATCTGCCTGCATTCCGTGTGGACCTATTTTTCGCATTAGGTGCGTGACTTTAGTCTTATTGACTATAGGTTGAAGCGGACGGTTAACTCGCATCCAGGGGAAATCCAAAACGACCCAAGGGGGAATGGGGGCGTGCCGATTTGCGGTGCGGTAAGCATTCGGTTTGGAGGTGGCCAAAGATGCCCTTGGCCCGGAACGCGATCGAGAACGCACTTGCCTGGCTGACGGTCCTGAGCGGGCTGTTGCTGGCGGCGGGCGTCTATATCGCGGTGCAGAGCCATCGCTCGGCCATGAGCTTCGTCGAACTTAGTGAATCGCAAAACGCCCTTGTTACCCAGTTGGCGACCTTCACGCGCATTCAGCACGAAATGGGTTACACCCGCTTCATTCACAATTTCAAAAACGGCGTGTTGCGTCGTGACGTCGACCTTTTGCGCGAGGCGCAGGGCAATATCGACAATGCACTTGCATCCTTGGACGACCTTCTGTCGCTCAATCCCAGTTTGAGAAGACTGTCTGAAAACCTGAAGGACACCCTGGCCGCCTATCAGGATAAAGCCGATCTGGCCGTGACGTTGGTCGGTGAGGGGGTGTCCTCGACCGACATCGATGCTGTCGTCAAAATCGACGACAGCCCCGCCGAAGCGGACCTTGCGGCGCTGTACGACGCGATTGACCAGACCCGGGCCACTCTATTGCGCCGCATTGACGAACAGACCGCAGGGCAGGAACGGCAAACCAATCTGGAGTACGTCAAGGCGGCGGCATTGTTCGTTTTGGCGGCGGTGTTGATCTGGCTGAAGTTGGCTGTTCGCCGACAGGTCATATCGTTGCTCATGGCGCGCGATACACTCAGTCGAATTGCCCAGCGGTTCTCGCGCCAAAAATTGCTGAACGAAAACGAAGGCGGCGGCGAGGACCTGGAGGCGCGGATCGGTGACCTAACGCGGCGGATCGAAACGCAGCAACGGGATCTGTTGCAACATGCCGAGGCGTTGACCGCCGCCAACGAAGAGCTTGAACGCTTCGCCTATGTCGCCTCGCATGACCTGCAGGAACCGTTGCGGCGCATTCAATCCAATATCGACCTGATCGAGCTGAAGGCCAAACAAGACGGCACGACCCTGGCGCCGGATACGGAAACTCGCCTGGAGCGCATCGCCAAGGCGGCCCAGCAAATGCGGCAGTTGATCCGTGATTTGTTGGAGTACTCACGGCGCGGAAACTGGGTGCCGGCGCTGCAGACCTTCAGCCTTGTGGCCCTGGTGGCCGAGGTCGCGAATGGCGCCGCGGAATCGCTCGCGGCCCAGGGCGGCGACATTCAAATTTCGTCGGAGCCGTCGGAGATTCTGATGTCCGGTGACCGCGCGATGCTGGCCCAAGTGCTCAGCAATCTGATCGGCAATGCCAGGAAATATGCGCGTCCGGATGTGCCGCCGCAGATCGGTGTGCACGTGGAATTGGGGATCAAAGAAGCGGTGTTGACCGTGACCGACAACGGCATCGGATTCGACCCCAAATACAGCGAGGAAATCTTCAAACCCTTCGTACGGTTGCAAGGGCGGTCGGTGGCATCGGGCTCGGGGATTGGGTTGTCGATAGTCAGACGGGTCGTCGAAAAACATGGCGGACGGGTAGACGCCATCGGTCAGCCGGGACAGGGGGCGACGTTTGTCGTTCATTTGCCATTGAGACCGACGGTCGAACTGGAGCCCGCGCCGGGAGCCCCGCAGGACGAGAGCGATCAGGAGGCCGCCCATGCATGACCAAATGCTTTTTCTAATTGCGGATGATGATGCAGAGGACCGTGAACTCGTCCGCCTGGCATTCGAAGCTTCCGGCGTGTCGCATGAGCTGCATTTCGTCGCGGATGGGGAAGAACTCCTAGCCTACCTGAGCCATCAAGGAGACTATGCCGACGCGTCATCCGCGCCGCGCCCGGACCTTATCCTGCTTGATCTGAACATGCCCCGTTTGGATGGGCATGGCGTGCTTCGCCGGATGAAACAGGATCCGCATATCGCGGATATTCCGGTCATCGTGTTTACGACATCGTCAGCTGAAAGGGATATCGAAGAGACTTACAGACTTGGTGCTCAGTCCTATATCGAAAAGCCGTTTTCCTTCGATGAACAGGTTCGGCTGCTCCGCGAGATCGAGCGCTATTGGACGACGACGTCACGGTTGCCTGAAACGATGACGTGATGGCGGGCCAATTGGAAATTGTCCTGGTCGATGACGACCCTGAATACCATGAGATTTTCAGGGACTATATCCAATTGGCATTGGCGGAGAACGACTACCATCTGGCCTGCTTCGATGATCGAACCGAAGCGTTACAAGCCCTTGATCAAAGTGCGGCGACCGCGGTGTTCGTCGACTATCGGATGGGGGCGGCGACCGGGATTGAATTTATCCGGGATTGCCACGTCGCGGGAGTGTCGGCGCCGTTCATTCTGTTGACGGGATTCGACACGCTGAGCGCCGAACGCGACGCCCTGGCGATCGGTGCCTTTGACTACTTATCCAAAGACGATGTCCGCCCGACGATGCTGTCGCGTTGTATTCGCCATGCGACCAATACCTTGATGCGCGAAGAAGAATTGCGCGCGGCCTTGCGGCAGGCGCAGATCGCGATCGAGGCGCGCCAACAATTCCTGGGTAACATGAGCCACGAGATGCGAACCCCGCTGAACGGCATCATCGGGTTTGCGGAATTGCTGGTTCTGAGAAACGGCGGTCAGCACGGAAAGGTCGAGGAGTACGCCAAGGGGATCAGGGAAAGCGGCTATCGACTGCTCGAACTTGTCGAAGGCCTGTTGTCGTTGGTCGAACAATCAAGCAGTCAGAAACTGGACAACCGGCCGACCGCGATGGCCGAGATCATCCCGCGGATCTGCGCCCGCTATCGATCGATGGCCGCGGCGCGAAATATCGATTTTGATATCGAACTGCAAAAATCCGGGTTGCGGGTTTTGGTCGATCGGGAATTGCTGGCGGTTGCCATCCGCCCGTTGGTGGACAACGCGGTCAAGTTTGCTGAAGCAGGCAACCATGTGACCGTTTCGGTCGATTTGGACGACGACCTGAACATTGCGATCGCCGACGACGGCCCAGGCATGCCGCGCGCGGTCGCCGAAGATGTGATGGCGCCGTTTGTCCTGACGGAATCATATCTGACCCGTAGCCATGGTGGGGCCGGGATCGGCCTTTCGGTTGCGCGAAATGCCGTCGCCGCGTTAGGGGGGCGGATGAAGATCGTCAGCGAACCGGGCGAAGGAACCAGCATCAGCGTACAGATCCCGGTTACGCTAACTGCTGAGCCTGAACTTATGCGGATGTGATGGAAGGATACGGACAATGCGCATGGTAGAATGCAAATAAGCATTCTAGACTATGCAGATCGGGGTGCCGGTCTGGATCGCGCACCGGCCAAGCTGGCGAGAAATGAGGCGACTGTTGTTCTCGGACGACAATACGGATCAAAGCCATCCTTCGGGAAAAGGTCAGTTTCGGCAGTTTTTCGACAGCCCCTTTTTCGGCGCCGCCATCTACACGCTTCCCGACAAAAAATGGGTCGTCATCAACGATAAGTTCTGTGAATTGATGGGTTACAGCCGCGAGGAACTGGGCGGTCTGACCTGGGTTCATCTGACGCATCCCGACGATCTGGAAGAAAACGTCCGCCTGTTCGAAATCGCCCTGACGGAAGAGGGCTCCGCTTCGTACACGATGGAAAAGCGGTTCATCCGAAAGGACGGGGCGGTCCTTTACGCGACGATCTTCGCTTTGTGTGTGCGCAAGCCGGACGGCACGCCGGATCACAATATCCTGCTGGTCCAGGACATAACGGCGCGAAAGAAGGCCGAGGCGCAGGTTCTCGAGCTTAATCGCGAGCTCGAAAACCGGGTCGAAGAACGCACCCGCCAATTGGCCGAGAGTGAGGCGCGCACCCAAGCCATCGTCGACAACGTCATCGACGGCATTATCACGGTCGACGACCAAGGCAAGATTCTATCGGTGAACCCCCGGATCGAAGCGATTTTCGGGTATCGGTCCGCGGAGCTGGTTGGAAACGACGCTGCGATGCTGGCCCCGGTATTTCGGCGGGATGTCTTCGCCCGGTATATCCAGCGATACTGGCGGGGCGG
>CAXGUG010000034.1:0-32397 GCA_964012715.1 uncultured Rhodospirillaceae bacterium
CGCCCGCGACGGCGCGGTCGCGGCGCCCACGGCGTCCCTGCACTTCACGCCGGACTTGCTGGCCGCTCTGGACGAACGCGGGGTCGAGCGGGTCAGCCTGACCCTACATGTCGGCGCGGGCACGTTCCTACCGGACCGCGAGGAAGATACCCGCCATCACGTGATGCATTCCGAATGGGGCGAAATCAGCGAACGCGCCGCCGACTTCATCAATCAGGCCCGAGATGCCGGCGGGCGGATTATCGCCGTCGGCTCGACCGCGATGCGCCTGTTGGAGACGGCGGCGGACGACGACGGACGCATCCGTCCCTATCGCGGCGACACGGATATCTTCATCACGCCCGGCTACCGGTTCAAAGCGGTCGATCTGATGATGACGAACTTCCACTTGCCGCGCTCGACCCTGTTCATGCTGGTCTCGGCGTTTGCCGGAATGGACCAGATGCGGGCCGCCTATGAGCATGCCATCGCCACAGGCTATCGCTTCTATTCCTACGGTGACGGCAGCTTGCTGCATCGATGCGATAAGGTGGATTAAACACCGATTTAGGTGTAAAAATAACATACTGAGGTATGTGGCCCGCCTTAATCGGTACACATTCGAATAAAACCATGTATTGTTGCGCCGCTTCTTGAGGGAAACGGTGAAACGCATTCAGGCTCTGCTCGATTGAGCGGACAGGGAAGGCTATGCGCATACGTGACCTTATGCCGGCGATGGCACTTGTTCTGGTTTGCATCTCCTGGCTTGGCGTGGCCATGCTGCGCCCGCAACCCGGGCAATCGCAGGTCGGCGTCGTATTTCCGCCTCACCTGAACGCAACAGACGTTCTGGGCCGTATCGCCGAGTCCGGCGGCCGTCTGGTTCGCGAAGGGGCTTGGCCGTTCGTCGCCGTGGTCTCGCTGGACGAGCCGGATACCCTGCAACGATTGAGCGCCTTGGGCGCGTTGTTCACCGTCAATCCTTTGGCGTTGGGAAGCTGCGTTACTGCGCCCGCCTCCATGCCTCGCACCTGACCCCTCCCCCCTGGTTGTCTCACTAAAGGAATTCGTCAAATGGAAGCCCTCAACGAGCTCCGCCTTAAAAGCACCCGCTTCTTCGTGTTGTTCGCCTGGGCGCATCTGCCCCTGGCCGGCTTGACCTATCTTTGGACCAAAGGCGATCTGGTAACCGGAGCCGGCATCATCGGCCTGGTCGCGGTTGCGTCGACCCTTGCTTGGCGCGCCAACCCCACGGCGGCGGCATCCCGCTTTCTGATCGCCGCCGGCGCGATGATCAACGTCGGCGCCCTGCTTTATATGTTCTGGGGCCATCCCTGGCAGATCGACGTGCATATGTATTTCTTCGCCGTACTGGCGATGGTTGCTGCGTTCTGCTGCTGGCAGACCGTTCTGGTCGCCGCCGCGACGGTCGCCGTGCACCACCTGCTGCTGAACTTCACCATTCCCTTCGCCATATTCCCCGATGGCGCCAACTTCATGCGCGTCGTGTTCCACGCCGTTATCGTGGTTCTGGAAACGGCGATCCTGATGTGGCTGACCTACCGGTTGGTCCTGGCCTTCCGCCACAGCGCCGAAGCGGTCGACGCCGCCGAGCGCTCCAAGGCCGAGGTCGAGCGCCTGAGCGACGAGCGCGAGAAAATGGAGAAAGCCAACCTGGAAGAACGCCGCCGCCTGTTGCTGGACATGGCCGCACGGTTCGAAAACCAGGTCGGCCCGATCGTCGATAGCGTCAACGATCAGGCAAGCAACATGTCCAGCGTGTCGCGCAGCCTGTCCGATCTGGCGTCGCAAACGCTGGCCCGCTCGACCGACACCGCCACCGCCGTCGAACAGGCAACCGGCAACGTCCAGACCGTGGCCAGCGCGACCGAGGAAATGACCGCGAGCATGGCCGAGGTCTCGACCCAGGTCGCCCGGGCCCATGACGTGGCGCAGGACGCGTCCCGCAAGGCGCGGGAAACCGACCGGACCATGGTTCGCCTGACCGAAGCGGCCGGAAAGATCGGCAACGTCATGCAGATGATCAACGACATCGCCGAACAGACCAACCTTTTGGCCCTGAACGCGACCATCGAAGCGGCCCGCGCCGGTGAAATGGGCAAGGGCTTTGCCGTCGTCGCGTCCGAGGTCAAGAACCTGGCCAATCAGACCGCCCGTGCGACCCAGGAAATCGCCGAGGAAATCGCCACCATGCAGGCCGTGTCGCAGGACGCCGCCCGCGAAATCCAGGGTATTTCCGAAACGATCGACGAGATCAATTCGGTCAGCGAGGCGATCGCCGCCGCGGTCGAGGAACAGTCCGCCGCCACGCGGGAAATCGCCCGTTCCAGCCAGGATGCCGCGACGCATACGGAATCGGTCCATTCCAACATCCAGACTGTGCGTCATGCGTCCGAGGACACCGGCAGCGCCGCCGGCGAGGTTTCGACCGCCGCCGGGAACCTGTCGAACCAGGCCAGCAGCCTGAAGTCCGCGATCTCGGTCATGCTGCAGGACCTGCGCGCGGCCTAACGCTTGCGGGCGCAATGGCGCGCCTGCAACCGACCTGTTTCCTTGGGGAAACTAAGCAACGCCCATCCGCCCGATAAAAAGGGCGGATGGGCGCTTGCTTTCCCGGGGGCGGTCGCCTCATATTCCGCGCCATGACCAACGACATGACATTCACCGTCCATACGACCGACGGCCACGCCCGCCGCGGGCGGCTGGACACGGCGCATGGGCCGATGGAAACCCCGGCCTTCATGCCCGTCGGCACGGCGGCGACGGTCAAGGCGATGACCCCCGAAGCGGTCGCCGAGACCGGCGCGCAATGCGTCCTGGGCAACACCTATCACCTGATGCTGCGACCGGGTGCCGAGCGCATCCGCCGCCTGGGCGGTCTGCACAAGTTCATGAACTGGCCCGGGCCGATCCTGACCGATTCCGGCGGCTTTCAGGTTTGGTCGCTGAAAGACCTGCGCAAGCTGACCGAAAAGGGCGTGACGTTTCGCTCCCACATCGACGGGGCGAAATACGAGCTGACGCCCGAAATCGCCATGGACATCCAGAACGCCCTGGATGCCGACATCACCATGGCCCTGGACGAATGCACGCCCTTCGGCGTCGATGAAAAGGCAGCCCGCACCTCCATGGAGCTATCCATGCGCTGGGCTCAGCGCTGTCGCGACGCCTTTGAAAAGCGCCCCGGCTACGGCTTGTTCGGGATCGTTCAGGGCGGGGTCTTTCCGAACCTGCGCCGTGAATCGGCCGAGGCCCTGGTCGCCATCGGCTTCGACGGCTACGCCATCGGCGGCCTGGCCGTGGGCGAAGGCCAGGAGTTGATGTTCCAGACCCTGGATGCGACCACCCCGCATCTGCCGCAGGACAAGCCCCGCTATCTGATGGGCGTGGGCAAACCGTCGGATCTGGTCGGCGCGGTCGAACGCGGCGTCGATATGTTCGACTGCGTCCTGCCGACCCGGTCGGGGCGGACCGATCAGGCCTTTACCCGGCGCGGCACGCTGAACATGCGCAACGCCCGGCACAAGGATGATCCCCGCCCCATCGACCCCGATTGTTCGTGCTATGCCTGCACGAATTATTCACGGGCCTATGTGCATCATTTGGTGCAGGCGCGGGAAATCCTGGGCGGGACGCTGCTGACTTGGCACAATCTGCATTACTATCAGGAACTGATGGCCGGCATGCGCGGCGCGATCGAACAAGGCGCATTCGCCGAATTCAAGATGACGTTTGAACGCCAGCAGGCGGAAGGCGATATTCCGCCGATCGACAACGGAGCGGACGGATGACCGAAGAACACCTCACCCAACTGGGCAGCCAGTCGGAAATCCCTGCCTCGCCCGAGGCGGCGGTGCTGGAATGCGCGCCCAACCCGCATCACGAAACGCCCTATCTGATCCGCTTCACATGCCCGGAATTCACCTCGGTCTGCCCAGTCACCGGACAGCCGGATTTCGCGCATCTGGTGATCGACTACGTACCGAACGGCCTGATCGTCGAAAGCAAATCGCTGAAGCTATATCTGAGCAGCTTTCGCAATCACGCCGGATTCCACGAAAAGTGCACCCTGGATATCGCCCAGAAGATCAGCCGCGCCGCCCAACCGAACTGGCTGCGCATCGGCGGTTATTGGTATCCGCGCGGCGGCATCCCCATCGATGTCTTCCACCAGACGGGCGAGCCGCCCAAGGGCATTTGGATCCCGGACCAGGGCGTGCCGACCTATCGCGGGCGCGGCTGAGCCGTTAATCGGTTTTATCGCTCGCAGTATCCGAAAACATCCGTTTCACCGGCCGAACGGCGATTGATACCGTTCAGGCGTCCGCGATGCCTGCAAAGGCAGATCGGAAACAGTGCTCCTGGTTGGGATGGCGGGGGTGGCCCGGGCCGCCCCCGTCGGTTCCGCGATCAGCCCGCGGCGGCTTCGTCGTCGATGACCTGGGTCGGCCAGGGACGCGGCGCATCGACCACATGGCCGAAATAGCCGATCAGGTCGATAAAGCTTTTGACCACCGACAAGTTGGGGATCGTCGACAGAACCGGGCCGCCCGTACCTTCGGCGATCCGCGTCAATTCATCCCCCGGCTGGCTTTCACGATATTCCAGAACCGCCCGGTGATAGTTCTTTTCATCGGTAATCAGGTAGAAATCCGGGTCCTTCTTGGATTGGAGGATCAGGAATTCCATGGCGCGTCTCCTTGTTGCCGCAATGACCAACGCGCACAGATGTGGGGTTCTCCCCGACATGTTGCGCGAATCCGAGAGGGGTCGGGCGAGATTTTGTGTTAAGCGATTGAATCGGGCAAGAAAAAGCGGATCGGGCGATCAATCAAAGCGCCGTGATCGTGGGGTCAGCCGCCGCGATAGACGCATCCGGTGACGGCGTTTTCACGAATCTCGATCTCGCTAAGTCCTTGAAGATGATTCGATAATTTATCCCACAGCCAGACCGCGATGTTCTCGGTCGTGGGATTTTCAAGGCCGGGAACGTCGTTCAGATACTGGTGATCGATCTCGGCTAAAACGGGGTCGACCTTGGCCGCGACGTCGGCGAAATCGACAACCCAGCCTTCCGATTCGCGAACCGGACCGGTCACCGCGACCCGCAACAGGAACGTATTGCCATGCAGGCGCGAGCAGATATGGCTGTCCGGCAGGCGCGGCAGGCGGCGCGCGCTTTCAAAGGAAAAGCCGTGGTAGACGGTCATCGCGTTGACGCTCATGCGCGGGGGGCCTCCGTGGTGCAGCCGACGGCGGGGTTTTCCCACAATTCGACCTCGACCCGGCCCGGCAATTGTTCGGCCAGGCGGGATTTCAGATAACGGCACAGGTTCTCGGTCGACGGATTGTCCAAGCCCGGCAGCTCGTTGAGGAACTGATGGTCGACCTCGGCCAGCACGGCGTTCACCGCCCGTTTCATATCCTGCGGGTCAATCACCCAACCGGCCTCCGCGTCGACTGCGCCGGACAGGCGCACGGTCCCCGTGAAGGTATGACCGTGCAGGGTCGCCGCCCGATGGGCGTCGCCGACGTTCGGCAGGCGCTGCGCCGCGACGAAAGTGAAATCGAAGAACCGTTCCATGATGGCGTTACCTAGAACATTCGCGTGACGGATAAAAGCCCGAACAGGCTCCAGGGCGTTGCATCCCCCATCAGACAAACCCACGTTATTGACTTAGCTCAAGGCGGCGCGGCGCATTTTTTTCGACTATACTCAGACAATTGCCGGACGTTGCTTTCAGGCACGTTCCAGAACGAAGGGAAATATCCATGAACCTTGGGGAAAAAATGAAACCGGTCCTGGAAGCCCGCCTTGCGGAGCTGAAACAGGATGTCGTCGAAATCGATCAGACGCTGCGTGAGCCGGATCCTCAGGACTTCGAGGAACGGGCCACGGAAATGGAAGGCGACGAAGTGCTGGAAGATTTGGGCATCGCCGCGCAGACGGAAATCGCCCAGATCAAATCCGCCCTGGCGCGGATCGCCGACGGCACTTATGGCGAATGCGTGACCTGTGGGGCCGACATTGCGCCGGCGCGGCTGGAAGCCGTGCCCCATGCCGCGCAATGCATCAAGTGCGCCTCCGCCTGACCGGCACCTTATCCGTTCGTTTCCGGTAGTCCGAAAATGCCCAGCGCCAGGCTGGCGGCAATCCGCTCGGCACGGTCGATGAAGATGACCGCGATCTCAGGCGGGCAGATGTCCCGTGCCGTAACCTGAAACAGTCCCAGCCAGCGCCCGAAATGTTTGGGCCGCAGGTCGTGCAGCGCCTTGTGCTTGGGCATGGGCCGGCCCTTGAACCGGCCGGTCATCATCGTCACCGACGACCAGAAATCCATCATGTTGCGCAGATGCGGTTCCCAATCGTCGGCAATGACCCGGGCGAAGATCGGGCCCAATTCCTCGTCAGCCCGCACCCGGTCGTAGAAGGTTCGAACCAGTCGTTCGATCAGCTCTTCGTCGATCCCCGGATGCAACGGCATGCGCAGGGGAATGCGGTCCGAATGCTGGCTGTCTGGCGGCGATTGGACGGTCATGGGATGAACCTCGGCGACAAAAATGGAAAACCTCTAAACAAACGCCCAAGTGACGGTTGCGTTTTCGGGGCCGCATGTCCCTATACTCCGACACCCATCAAAAAGCATCCAGGGAAGAACAATGAAAATTACCCGAATCCAATCTTATATGGTGAGCAAGTTCCTGTTCGTCGAGGTCGAAACCGACGCCGGTTTCACCGGACTGGGCGAATGCGGCAGCTGGGGACAGCTTGAAGCCGCCCAGACCGCCATTGAGAAGTTCGCCGACTATCTGGTCGGCAAGGACCCGACGGCGATCGAGCATCATTGGAACATCATGCACCGGTTCAGCCATTTCCGCGGCGCGGCGATCTGCGGCGCAATTTCCGCCATCGACATCGCGCTGTGGGACATCAAGGGCCAGGCGCTGGGCGTGCCGATCCACGAGTTGCTGGGCGGCCCGACGCGCGACCGTGCGCGGGTCTACGGCCATGTGAAGGCGGAATCCCTCGATGAAATGGTCGAGAACTGCAAGAAGCTGAAGGCCCTGGGCTTCACCGCCATCGGGCATTTCAACCCGTTCCTCGACGAAGACCGGGACCAGCCCTACTTCAAAACCTATGCGCAGAAAATCGACGACGCCGTGCGCGTGGTCGCCACCGTGCGCGAAGCGGTCGGGCAGGACTTCGACCTGTGTATCGAAATCCACCGCCGCCTGACCCCGGCGGAAGCGGTCGCCTTCGCCCGCGAGTTGGAACCCTACCGCCCCATGTTCTACGAAGACCCGATCCGTCCGGACAGCTTCGACGCCATGGCCCGCGTCAATGATCGCATCTCGATCCCGCTGGCGACCGGCGAGCGCTATACCTCGATCTTTGATTTCCAGAACCTGTTGACCCGCGAGGGCGTCTCCTACGTGCGCCCGTCGATCTGCCTGTGCGGCGGCATCACCGGGGCCCGCAAGATCGCGGCCCTGGCCGAAGCCCACGACGTTCAGGTCGTACCGCACAACCCGCTGTCGCCGGTCTGCCTGTTCGCCGGGTTGCATCTGGACGCCAGCATTCCGAACTTCGCCATTCAGGAATATCCGACGGTCGGCGTCGGCTTCGAAGACAAGGGCACGTCGAACGAGCCGACCACCGATCTGGCGGGCAAGGAACTGGTCACCAATGTGCCGGTGTTCAAGGACGGCTTCGTCGAGATCCCGAAAACCCCGGGCCTGGGGGTGAAGTTGGCCCCCGGCGCGGCCGAGGCCTATCCCGCCTTCGCGCGCAAGGTCAGCATGCGCCCGCACAAAGACGGCTTCATCGTCGATCAATAAGTCGCACAATCAACGGTGCGCGGGCGGGGATGACGCACATCCCCGCCCGGCCCGATTATCCATCCGTCAGGACTGCATGCCCCGCGCCAACGGCAGGGTGGTGACGGGACGGCCCGTCGCCTTGCGCACCGCATTGGCGACGGCGGGCCCGATCGACGGCACACCCGGCTCGCCCACGCCGGTCGGCGGTTCGGTCGACGGCACGATATGCACCTCGACCTGCGGCATGGCGCTGATCCGCAGCGGGGTATAGGTGTCGTAGTTCCCCGTTTCGACCTTGCCGTCCGGGGCGACGATCAGTTCTTCCGCCAGGATCGCACCCAGGCCGAAGCCCGTGCCGCCCTCGATCTGCGCCTTGATTACGTCGGGGTTCACGGCGGTGCCGCAATCCACCGCCGCGACCACGCGATGCACGCGGACGTCGCCGCCCTTGACCGAAACCTCGGCGACATGGGCGACGTAGCTGTGGAAGCTTTCATGCACGGCCAGACCCATGAAATGACCCTGCGGCAGGGGCCTGCCCCATCCGGCTTTCTTCGCCGCCAGCTTCAGCACCGCCGCATGGCGCGGATGGTCCTTCAGCAACGACAAACGCAGGTCCAAGGGATCGGCGCCCGAGGCCACGGCGACTTCGTCCAGGAAGGTCTCCGTTGCATAGGCCGTATGGGTCGAGCCGACCGCCCGCCACCACAGGGGCGGAATGCCGACCTGGGTCGAGGTCAGGCCGACGTGCATGTTGGGCACCGCATAGGGCAGGTTCGACGCCCCTTCGACCGAGGTCTGATCGATGCCGTTTCGGATCAATCCTTGGAACGGCGTTCCGGCGACGATCGACTGACCGACGATATGATGATCCCAGGCGACGAGGTTGCCCCCGGCGTCCAGGCCCGCACGCAGGCGATGGACATAGGCCGGACGATACCGCCCGCCCCGCATGTCGTTTTCGCGGGTCCATTGTACCTTGACCGGGGCCTTGTAGCCGATCGCCTTGGCGACCATCACGGCCTCGGCGATGACGTCAGCATCGGGGGTCCCGCGCCGGCCGAAGCCGCCACCGGTCTTCAAGATGTGCATCACCACCTGATCCGGTTTGATCCCGGCGACCTGGGCCGCCACGGCCTGGTACAGCCCCGGCAGTTGAAGGCCGCCCCAGACTTCCAGCGTACCGTCGGTGTTCATCCGCGCCACGGCATTGAGGGGCTCCATCGCCGCATGGGCCAGATAGGGGAACCGATAGGTCGCCTCGATCGTCTTGGCCGCACCGGCCAAAGCCTTGGCCGCGTCGCCGTCGTTACGGGCCACGGCTTGCGGTGCGCCCGCCGCCCGTTTGGCATAGTCGGCCAGGATCGCGGCGGAGCCCCGGGTCTCGGCTTTGCTTTCGTCCCAGGTCACCGCAACCGCATCGCGCGCCGCCAGGGCCGCCCACATATGTTCGCCGACCACGGCGATACCGCGCGGCGTGGCGACCACATCGACCACCCCCTTCATCGCCTTGGCCTTGGATGCGTCGAAGGTCTTGACGACCGCGCCGAACTTCGGCGGGTGGATCATCACGGCGGTCAGCATGCCCGGCAGTTTCACGTCGATGGTGAAATCGTGGGTGCCGTTGGTCTTGGCCCGGCTATCGAACCGGCGCAGGTTCGGATTGCCGATCAGCGACCAGTCGTCGCGGCCCTTGAGGGGGATATCCTGGGGCACCGGCTGGTGGGCTGCCTTGGCCGCCATTTGGCCGAAGCTCGCCGATTGGCCGGACGGATGGCTGAGCTTGCCGTCCTTGGCGATGATTTCCGCCGCCGGCAGTTTCCATTCGTCCGCAGCGGCGGAGACCAGCATCATGCGGGCCGCCGCACCGGCGCGGCGATAGCGGTCGAACGAGGTCGTCATCGACGACGATCCTCCCGTCCCCTGGACCGCCCCACCCCAGGCGAGGTTGCCATACAGTTTCAGATCGCCCGTCGCACCGACGACGGTAATATCGTCCCAGGCGGCGCCCAGTTCTTCGTTCACCAACGTGGCAAGGCCGTTGTACGAGCCCTGTCCCATGTCGAACTGCGACGACAAGACCGTGACCTTGCCGTCGGCGGCGATGGTCAGATAGGCGTCGAACGGGGCCGGGGCCGCCGAGACGCCCGCGGATGCACCCGCGGCGCGGACCGGCGCGCTGCCGAAACCGATAACGAAAGCGCCGGCGGCTGCGGCCGAGGCGACCAGAAAGGCGCGGCGGCTGGTTTGCACCGAGCCGACCGTGTTCAAGGATTCAAGTACCTTGGGCAACATGGCTCAGGCCTCCAACCGGCGGGCGGCTTCGTGGATACCGGCCCGGATGCGTTGATAGGTGGCGCAACGGCAGAGGTTGCCGTCCATCGCCGCGTCGATGTCTGCGTCGGTCGGCTTGGGCGTTTCGGTCAGCAAGGCGACGGCGGCCATGACCTGACCCGATTGGCAATAGCCGCATTGCGGCACGTCCATATCGGTCCAAACCTGCTGAACCGTCTGGGCGACTTTGCCGTCCAGGCCTTCGACGGTGGTGATCTTCACACCCTTCAAATCGCCCACGAAGGTCTGGCACGAGCGGCTGGGTTGACCATCCAGATGCACGGTGCAGGCCCCGCAGAGAGCCTGGCCGCAGCCGAATTTGGTGCCGGTCAATCCGACCAGATCGCGGATCGCCCACAGAAGCGGCATGTCATCCGGCGCATCGACCTGATGGTCGACGCCGTTGATGTTAAGTGTCGGCATGATTTTTGACTTCCCTATCTGTCGCCGTTCTTTCCGCCGCCCCCTATGGCGCCGTGCCGGGCAAATCCCCAGCATCAGAACGGACATTCTGATATCACTTCCCGAAGATGGTTACGCGATTGATCGGGGTCAAGTTACCGAACGAAGAAAAATGAACGCGGGGCGTAAATTCGCCTATTTGCGGTCGGAATCCTCGATCCCGTCCCAATCGTCGACGGGCGGGGTCGCGGCATAGCGGCGGGCGCGGTTCAGGTAGACCATGGCCACACTGTCGTCCGGGTACTCCTTGAGAAAGGCCTCGATCCGCTCGATCGCCTCGGCCCAATTGCGCGAACAATAATGCTCGTAGATTTCCGTCCAGCGGGCGCAGCGTGCAATGTCGGCCTCGCTCGCGCCAATCAATTCATCGCCGTCCAACGTCCCGAACAGTTCATGGATCATGATCGGTTGGGTGCTGCCCATGGGCCGGACCAGATCGACCGGACGGGTCAGGAACATGCCGTCGATGTTTTCGCGCACCACGTCGCTGATCAAAATCCGGGTGCCGTAGGATTTGTTCAACCCTTCCAGGCGCGACGCCGTATTGACGCAGGCGCCGATGGTGGTGTGGTCCATACGGGTCCGCGACCCGATGTTTCCAACCACCGCATCGCCCATGTGCAGGCCGACACGGGTGTGCATTTCGGGCCAACCGAAGGATCGCCACATATCGTTCAGGCGATCGTTCTCGGCGGCGCACTTCAGGGCCGCACGGCAGGCGTGGGCGGCATGTTCGGGATCGTCCTCGATCCCGTTCCACACGGCCATAACCGCATCGCCGATGTATTTGTCGATGGTGCCGCCTTCGTCCAGGACCTGCGACGACAGCACCTCGAAATAGGACGACAGCTTGCGCATCAAATCCTGCGGCGTCATCAGTTCGGCCAGCTTGGTAAAGCCGACCGCGTCCGTGAACATCACCGTGACCATGCGGCTTTGACCGCCTAATTCGGGCAGGTGCCCTTCCTTGATCAGGTTGGTGACCACGCCGCGCGGGATGTAGCGGCCCAGTCCCTGCAACGTAATCTTCAACGATCCGATGGCGGCCGCCAGATTCTGAACCTCGGTTACCCGTGATTGGGTCATCACCGGCGTGTCCAATTCGAGGCGGCGGATCACATCCGTCTCGCGCGCCAAGTCGGAAATCGGCCGCGCCATGTTGCGGGCAACGATCACGATCAGCGCCGTCCCGCCCAGAAGGAACAACAACGACAGCGCCAGACTGTTGAAAGTCAGGCTCTCCACCCCCTGCAACACGTCCGATTTCAAAAGGGCGATCCCCAAATAAGCGCCTTCGGCGATACGGCTGTCGAGGCGGACCACGTGGGCGACGAACGGCGTCTCGCCGACATCGAAGGATATCAATCCCGGCTGCCCGTTATTGAAGCGAAACGTCTCCGCGCCCGAGGTCGCATTCTCGGCCTTAACCTGCGACGCCAATTTGGAGCCGACCTTGGCGGCGTTGTACATCGCCTCGGCAATCGGGTCGGCCAGGTTCTTGACGTTGGCAGGGCGCAACTTTCCGTTCTTGTCACGGGTCAGCAGCTTGCTCTGATCCGGATGGGCGATCACCGTGCCGTCGCCGGTAAAGGCGATGGCCGTTCCCTTGCCCACGATATCCAGGTCTTCCAAAGCCCGCGACAGGCTGGACAGGGTCATGTCGACCCCCAGCACACCGCCGGGCTGGCCTTCCGGTCCCGGGTCCACCCGCTTCGCCGCCGAAACACCAACCGTGCTCAGGGTTGCAAAGGCATAGGGGGCGGACAACACCACATCGTCGCGCTTCTGCGCCTCCCGGTACCAGGGCCGGACACGGGGGTCGAACTTGCGCGTCCGGTGCAGGGTCTCGCCGACCGGCTGCTTCATGGCGTTCAGGAAGCTCCAAGCCTCGTCGCGGCTTTTCTCCGCGGGGCCATGCATGTGACGAACGACGAAGCGCGCCTGACGCGGCACCGCGATCCCGCCCCAGTCGATCTTTTCACCAGGGATGGCATTGTAAACTTGGATGAAATCCGTCGGCCCGACCGCGAAGTAGACGGACGAAATCTGCGGGTTCGCTTCCATGAACCCGGCGGCGTAGCGGCGGCTATCGGGACCGAACGGCAGCCCGTCCGAACTGCGCGCCAGATTGTCCGCGTCGGCGGCCAGGGCAAGGGCCGGGCTCATCGCTTGATCGACCCGCAGTTTGACCCGGCGGGCGACATCGCCAATGGCCTTCGCCGTGTATCCGAAGGTCAAAGCCGCGTTGTTGTAGTGATTGAAAAAGATGATCGCCGAGAAAACGGCCAGGGTAATCAGCACGAAGGCAAGGATCAGGCTCCAGGCCATCGGCAAGCGAAACAAGGGGCGTTTGGCTGCGGGCCCTGAGCCTAAACCCGGGCGGGAGTCAGGGGTCAGGCGCCCCTGTGCGTCTTCGGACATGGTCGAAAAGCCTAGTACTCTCGCAAACAGCCAACCCCATCTACATTAGTTAATCACCAAGCTGGTTGATTTTACAACGAGATTTCGCTCTCTTTCCGAGACTCAAGGAATGCCCAGAAGCTTGTGGGTCTGCAACGACAGGCTCCATCTGGGATGGGCCAGGCAGTATTCGACGGCGGCTTTGGTATTGTCGTCGCGGTCCGGGCCGTCCATCGGCTGCAACAGGAAGCGCTCGAAATCCCAGGCCTCGACCTCGTCGGGGCCAATGCCGTCTTGCGGGAAAACCAGCTTCAACTCGTCGCCGGATCGCTGCACCACCTCGGTGCCCGCCTTGGGGCTGACGCAAATCCAATCCAGCCCATTGGGCGCGGCGACGGTGCCGTTGGTTTCCACGGCGACCCTAAACCCGGCCCGATGCAACGCATCGATCAAGGGACGATCGACCTGTAACAACGGCTCCCCGCCGGTGCATACGACCAGAGGGGACCCGCCCTGTTCCGGCCATGCGGCAGCCACCGCCGCGGCCAGGCTCTCCGGTTCCTTGAACGTGCCGCCGCCGGGGCCGTCGGTGCCGATGAAATCAGTATCGCAGAACCGGCATTGCGCCTTGGCCCGGTCGGCTTCGCGCCCGGTCCACAGGTTGCATCCGGCGAAGCGCAGGAACACCGCCGGGCGGCCCGTCTGCGCGCCCTCGCCCTGCAGGGTGTAATAGATTTCCTTGACGCTATAGGTCATCGCCCGGCCCGCCGTTACCTAGACGGCATAGATCGTGGGGTCATCGACCCCGGCGTCGGCGAAACCCTTCTTGCGCAGAAGGCAGGAATCGCAGCGCCCGCATTGAACCACGCCCTGTCCGTCTTTCGCCGGCTGCGGGTCGTAGCAGCTCCAGGTCATGCCATAGTCGATGCCCAGGGCCTGCCCGGCGTGGATGATCTCGGCCTTGGTCATCTCCATCAGCGGAGCCTGGATATGGAACGGGCCGTCGTCGCCATGGGCCATGGCCTCGACCCCTTCCTTGGTCGCCAGATTGGCCAGACGCTGGAACGCCTTGATAAAGGCCGGGCGGCAATCCGGATAACCTGAATAGTCCAGGGCATTGACGCCGATGAAGATGTCGTTGGCTCCGCCCGTCTCGGCCAGGGCCAGGGCATGGGCCAGAAATATGGTGTTGCGGGCCGGGACATAGGTCACGGGGATGCCGTCGGCCATATCTTTGGCCTCGCGGTCCTTGGGCACGTCGATATCATCGGTCAGGGCCGATCCGCCATAAAGCCGCAGGTCGATGTCGGCCACCGCATGGCGGGCCGCGTCCATCTTGTCGGCGATCTGGCGGGCGGCCTCCAATTCGATCGAATGGCGCTGGCCATAACGGAACGACAGGGCTAGAACGCGATAGCCCTTGTCGCGCGCGATCGCGCAAACGGTCGTGGAATCCAGACCGCCCGACAAAAGAACCACCGCTGTTTTTTCCTGCGCCACAGATCGTTCTCCCGGCATTCGCATATGTTACTGTCGCCCTCCGTAGCACATCGCGGCGGCGCGGACGAGAACCGGATGACACCAGAACCCCATCACGACCTGAAACGGCGACTGATCGACGAGGCCCGGACCCTCGGCTTCGACGCCGTCGGCGTGACGAGCACCACCGCCGACCCGCACGACCGTCAGGCCTTGGAACGGTTTCTCAAGGCCGGGCACCACGGCGGCATGGGTTGGATGGCCGACGGCCCGCGCGGCCCGGTCCGCGGCGATCCGGCGGCGCTGGTGCCGGGTGCGCGCACAGCGATTGTCCTGGCCGCCAATTACGGGCCGGCGACCAATCCGCTGAATACCCTGAAGGAAACCGACCGCGCCAACGTCAGCGTCTACGCCCGGGGTAAGGATTACCACGACGTCCTGAAAAAGCGCCTGAAGCAGTTGGGCCGTTGGTTCCAGGCCGAAGCCGCCAAGGGCGATGACAGCCTTCCCGACGTGCGCGTATTCGTCGACACGGCCCCCTTGATGGAAAAGCCCCTGGCCCGCCGGGCGGGTTTGGGCTGGCAGGGCAAGCATACCAACCTGGTGTCCCGTGAATTCGGCTCGTGGCTGTTTCTGGGCGAAATCCTGACCTCGGCGGAACTGCCGCCGGACCCGCCGGAAGTCGATCATTGCGGGTCATGCGACGCCTGCTTGCGGGCCTGTCCGACCGACGCTTTTCCGGCCCCCTATCAATTGGCGGCGACGCGCTGCATCAGCTACCTGACCATCGAGCATAAGGACGCCATCGCACCGGAGCTGATGGAACGGATGGGAAATCACATCTATGGCTGCGACGATTGTCTGGCCGCCTGTCCGTGGAACAAATTCGCCGAACCGTCGGACGAGCCGGCCTTCGCCCCGCGCCCGGCCCTGGCCGACGCCCCGCGGCTGGCCGATCTGGCCCGGCTGGACGACGCGGCCTTTCGCGAGATGTTCGCCGGATCGCCGATCAAGCGCACGGGGCGCGACCGTTTCGTCCGCAACGTCATGATTGCCATCGGCAATTCGGACGATCCCGGTTTGGCCCCGGCGGCGCAGGGCTGCATCGACGACGCCTCGGATCTGGTCGCGGGCGCCGCGCGCTGGGCCGTCGACCGGCTGAATGGAAAAGCGGGCTGAAACGTTACAGGTAGCGACGGTTCCGGAAGTAGAGCCAAAGGCCGACGCCCAAGACGAGCAGTCCGCCGCTGATCGCCCAGAACCCGAGCTTGGATTCCGCCAACGGAATACCGCCGACGTTGATCCCCAAAAGGCCGGTGACGAAACCGAGCGGCAGGAAGATCGCCGCGACCACGGTCAGGGTCGTGGTGATATCCGTCGCGCGCTGATTTTCGAGCGAACGCAATTCGTCCTGCGTGACCTGGGCGCGGCCCAGGATGGCTTCGATATCCGCGGCCAGGCGTCCGAACTCCGCCGAGATTTCAGCCAGTTCATCCGCCGCCGTCTCGTCGATCCAGGCCGGACGGCGTTCGGCGATATCGGCGAAGGCCGCGCGCTGCGGCTTGAAAAACCGATGCAATTGAATGGCGCGGCGGCGCAACCCGGCGATGCGCGAACGCAACGATTTGGTCTCGTCCGCCTGGGCCAGGTCCTCGTCGATCTCATCCAATTCGTCGGCGACGCCCGCCAGGATCTGCGCTTTTTCCCGGGCCATGTTGTGGCCGACGGCGCAAAGGAACTGCCCGACCGAACCAGGGCCGTTTTTCTTGGCCAGCGCGACCTTGATATCCTCGATCGCCTCCAGATGGCGCAATCGCGCGGTGACGATCCTGGCCGGGCCAATCCACAGCCGCAGCGAAATCATGTCATGGGCGCTGGCGTTTTCGTGGGTATTGACCTCGCGCAGGATCAGAAGAATGCCGTCATCCAATTCGGCGCATCGGGGTTCCGTATCCGGGGCGAGCAATCCCTCGACCGCCAGGGCGGGAATATCCGATTGATCGTGCAGCCACTTGCGGGCCGGTTCCTTGGTGATGTCCAGATGCACCCATTCGACCATGCCCGGCGCCTGTTCGATCGCCAATTGATCGACGTCGAGCGCGCGGGCTCCGCCCTTACCGTCGAGGATTCCCGAAAAGACGAAACCATCCGAAGATGACATGCGGTTCCTGCTCCTACTGTTTTATGCGACGCATCGCTCTGACCATCGCTCTGGCCATCGACCGGCGTTGCATATCAGACTATCTTAACAGACCCGTTTTTAACCACCGGCATTTCAAAAAACCGATGACACGACGCTTCCTCTCTTCTCCCGCCATTTTGTCCATTTTGTGTGTGCTGATCGGCCTTGCCGTCGCCGGCCCGGCCAAGGCCGCAACCAAGACCGTTCAAGCCCCGGAAGTCTTTCAGGACTGCCCGCAGTGCCCGGAAATGGTGGTGGTTCCCAAGGGCGTCTTCATCATGGGCAGCGACCTGCTGCCCGCCGAGCAACCCAAGCACCCGGTGTTCTTCAAAAAACCGTTCGCCCTCAGCCGGTTCGAAATCACCTTCGACGAATGGGAGGCCTGCCTGGCCGATGGCGGCTGCACCCACAACCCGCACGACCATAATTGGGGCCGGGGCCGGCAACCGGTGGTCAACATCGACTTTTCCATGGCCGAAGGCTACGCCCGGTGGCTGTCGAAAAAGACCGGGCATACCTATCGCCTGCCGAGCGAAGCGGAATGGGAATACGCCGCCCGCGCCGGAACCAAGACAGCTTATTGGTTCGGCGACAAGGCCGAGGACGGCGCCCTCAACTGCCGTAATTGCGTTGGGGCATGGCCCGGGCATCGCAACGCCCCGGCTGGCCAATACGCGCCCAACCCGTTCGGCCTGTACGACATGAACGGCAATGCCTACGAATGGGTTTCCGATTGCTGGGTTCCGAGCTACCAGGATGCGCCGCGCGACGGCAGTGCGCGCACCGACGGCGATTGCGACGTGCGCGTGATCCGGGGCGGGTCCTGGTATTACTACGCACGGCAGTCGCGCGCAGCGTCACGGGCCAAGAACCCCGCCGCCGTTAAAAGCTATTGGCTGAGCTTTCGGGTCGTCCGAGAACTGGACGACAAGAAATAGTCGGCTACTTCTTGTCCCCGGACAGGGAGTCCAGCTGCTTCTGCATGGCTTCCAGCTTGGCCCGCATATCGTCGAAATCACCACCGGCCTGCGGGGCGGGGGCGTCTTCGGTACGGGGCTGCTGGGAAGCCGTCGGCGCATTGCCTTCGGCATAGAACGGCGAGAACATCTTCATCGCGTTCTCGAACATCGCCATGTTTTGCTTCGACACTTCCTCGAACTGACCAAACGGATTGAAGCCGCCCAGGGCGTCTTCCATCGTTTTGCGCAGCGCTTCCTGATTGGTCGCGAAGGACTGCATGGTCTGTTCCAGATAATTCGGAACCACCGCCTGCAGGCTGTCGCCATAGAAGCTGATGAGGTGGCGAAGGAAGCTGATGGGCAGCAGGTTGGTGCCCTTGCTTTCCTCTTCGACGATGATGTGCGTCAGAACCTGGCGGGTAATATCCTCGCCGGTTTTTGCATCGTTGACGACGAATTCGTCACCGTCCTTGACCATCTGGGCCAAGTAATCGAGGGTCACGTAGCTGGACGTGGCCGTGTTGTAAAGTCGCCGGTTGGCGTACTTCTTAATGATGATCGGATCACCTTCTGAGGGCTTTTTATCCGCCATTGGTCTCCCCCGGAAAAATCGTTGCGTTGCGAAAAACTAGCGCGTCCGTTGTTGCGCCGCAATGAAATGTTCCCCCTCACCCGACGCGAATGATATCTTTCCCCACCGGATGGCTCAATCGAAGGACCCCGCCATGGCCGACCAGCCCGACATGGATCAACTGGCCAAACAGTATCTGGACCTGTGGCAGGATCATGCAAAATCCATAGCCGCCGATCCCCAGATCGCGCAAACCATGTCGCAAATGACGCAGATGATGACCGGTTCGGCCACAGCCTTCGCGGCCCTGGCGCAACAGGCCATGAACGCCGCGAAATCCGCTCCTCAAAGCCCATCTCAAGGTGCGCCCGGGACGACCACGGACAGCGAAAGCGATGACCAAGCGAAAGACGGACAGGGCGCCGCAACCGCCCGTGCAGCCGGTGTCGGGGCCGCGTCCCCTGCCGCTGCTGATGGCGATGGAGACCTCGACCTTGCTGGGCTCGCTCGCCGCATTGACGAGCTCGAGCAGCGGCTGGCCGCCCTTGAAGCCGGATCAAGTCCGGCCGGAACTGGCGGCACGCGCAAGCGAACTGCAAAAAGCCCTCGCAAACGTTCCAGCTGACGCCTTTTACCGGGCTGCAACGGCCGAAGCCCGCAAACGCCTGGACGCTTTCACCCAGGGCGTGCGCCTGTATCGTCTGGCCGACCGCCCCCCGCGCCCGACGGAACCGAAAACCGTTTGGCATGACGGATCGACCCGCCTGCTCGACTATGGCGATACGCCTCAAGCCATTGATTCAAATGGCCCTATTTCCATCCTTATCCCATCCCCGGCGCAACGCAGCTGGTTGTTCGACGCGGATGCGGAGCACAGCCTGCTGCGTGATCTGGCGGCGAGGGGCCTGCGCCCCCTGGCCGTGGATTGGGGCATGCCCGAGGGGACGGAGGTCTCGCAAAACCTGTCGGACCTGATTGCCGGACGGCTGGGCCGTGCCCTGGATGCTGCTGTCGGACTGAACGGGGGGCCGGTCGCCCTGATCGGTCATGGGCACGGCGGGTTGCTCGCCTTGGGATTGGCCCATTTGCACCCGCACGACGTCAGCGCCCTGGCGCTTCTCGCCACGCCCTGGGACTTTCATGCCGGGCGCGAAGATTTGCGCGACATGGCCGACATGCTGCCCCGGTTCGAAGACGCGGTCGTCCAAACCGGGGTGCTACCCGTGGACATGACCCGCGCCATGGTCGCCGCCCTGGCCCCCCGCGCCACGCCCGCGCGGTTTCGCCGCTATGCCGACCTGATCCCCAGTTCGCGCCAGGCCGGGCGCTTCGTGATCGCCGAGGATTGGCGCAACGACGGCGTCGCCCTTCCGGGCCCCGCGGCCTTGGAAGCGGTGCGCGATTGGTACCTGGTGAACGCGCCCGCGCGGGGCGACTGGATCGTCGGCAACGAGCCCCTGCGCCCCGCCGATGTGACCTGCCCGACCCTGGTCGTGATCGCCGATGACGACCCCGCCGCCCCTGCCGCATCGCAACAAGCCCTGGCCGATGCCCTGCCCGCCGCCGAGATTCATCACCTTGCCGGAGATGAGGCGGATATCGTCCTGGGCGATGGGGAAAAGCCCCCTGTTTCCAAGCTTTTGGCCGATTGGCTGCGGGCCCGAAAGGCCCAGCCTGCTTGACCGACGTCAGGGTTTGCCAGGGGTTCGACCTTGTGTCCGAGCCTGCGGCCCCATATAACGAAAGTGGGAGATGAAGGCCGCTTCAGACGGCTCCGACAGGGCAGAACATCCGAAAGGTTTCACAATGACGCGGTGCCGCAAATCCGCGTAACAGCAACCTCCCCGCGGGGATCGACTCCGGGCCGGGCAGGTGTGTTTTTTTGAGGAGAGATTGAAGCATGACTGAAGTCGTTATCGCCAGCGCCGCGCGGACCGCGATCGGTGCGTTCAACGGAGGCTTGAGCTCCGTTCCCGCTCATTACTTGGGTGAAGTCGCGATCCGCGCCGCCATGGAGCGCGCCGGGATTGCCCCCGAGGACGTCAACGAAGTGATCATGGGCCAGATCCTGCAAGCCGGCGCCGGTCAGAACCCGGCCCGTCAGGCCGCCGTCAACGCCGGCATCCCGGTCGAATGCACGGCCTATGGCATCAACCAGCTGTGCGGCTCCGGTCTGCGCACCGTGGCCCTGGGCTATCAGGCGATCATGCTGGGTGACTGCGACGTCGTCGTCGCCGGCGGCCAGGAAAGCATGAGCCAGGCCCCGCATGTCATGAACCTGCGCAACGGGACCAAGATGGGCTCGGCCGAAATGGTCGACAGCATGATCAAGGACGGCCTGACCGATGCCTTCCACGGCTATCACATGGGCATCACCGCCGAGAACGTGGCCCAGCGCTGGCAGTTGACCCGCGAGGAACAGGACGCCTTCGCCCTGTCGTCGCAGCAGAAAGCCGCCACCGCCATGGAATCCGGTCGCTTCAAGGACGAAATCTGCCCCGTCACGATCAAATCGCGTAAAGGCGAGACCGTGATCGACACCGACGAGCATCCGAAACCGGGCACCACCGCCGATGCCCTGTCCGGCATGCGCACCGCCTTCGACAAGGAAGGCACGGTGACCGCCGGCAACGCTTCGGGCATCAATGACGGCGCTGCCGCGACCGTGCTGATGACCGCCGAAAACGCCGCCAAGCGCGGCATCACCCCGCTGGCCCGCATCGTTTCCTGGGCCACCGCCGGGGTCGACCCCGCGGTCATGGGCACCGGCCCGATCCCGGCGTCGCAGGCGGCGTTGAAGAAAGCCGGCTGGTCGGCGGCCGATCTGGACCTGATCGAAGCCAACGAAGCCTTTGCCGCGCAGGCCTGCGCCGTGAACAAGGACATGGGCTGGGATACGTCCAAGGTCAACGTCAACGGCGGCGCGATCGCGCTGGGCCATCCGGTCGGCGCGTCGGGCACGCGGGTGCTGACCACGCTGCTGTACGAAATGCAGAAGCGCGACGCCAAGAAGGGCCTGGCCACGCTGTGCATCGGCGGCGGCATGGGCATCGCCATGTGCGTCGAGCGCGGCTGAAACTGACTACCGAGGGCGCCGCCGGGGGACGGCGCCCTCGTTCCTATCAGCGACAACAAAACCTAGGGAGGCACATATGGGACGGGTCGCATTGGTTACGGGCGGCACGCGCGGCATCGGGAAGGCCGTTAGCGTCGCGTTGAAGGAAGCCGGTTACACCGTCGTCGCCAACTACGCCGGCAACGACGAAGCCGCCGCCAAGTTCAAGGAAGAAACGGGAGTTCCCGTCTACAAATTCGATGTCGGCGACTTCGACGCCGTGACCGCCGCCGTGGCGCAGATCAAGGCCGACATCGGCCCGATCGAGGTTCTGGTCAACAACGCCGGGATTACCCGCGACGTCCCCTTGCACAAGATGAGCAAGGAGCAGTGGGATGCGGTCATCAACACCAACCTGTCGGGCCTGTTCAACCTGTCGCGCAACGTGATCGAAGACATGCGCGGGGCCGGGTTCGGCCGGATCGTCAGCATCAGCTCGATCAACGGGCAGAAGGGCCAGTTCGGCCAGACCAACTATGCCGCGGCCAAGGCCGGGGACCTGGGCTTCACCAAGGCCCTGGCCCTGGAGACGGCGTCCAAGGGCATTACCGTCAACGCCATCGCCCCCGGCTATATCGGCACGGAAATGGTCATGGCGGTGCCGGAAAAGGTGCTGAACGAAGTCGTCATCCCGCAAATCCCCGTGGGCCGGCTGGGTCAGGCCGAGGAAATCGCCCGCTGCGTGGTGTTCCTGGCGTCCGACGACGCGGGCTTCATCACGGGCTCGACCATTTCCGCCAACGGCGGGCAGTACATGATCTAAGGATGGGCCGATCCCGCGGCCAAGCCGCTGGCTCAAACCGGATACATTTGTTAAGACGGCGCGTCATGACACGCGCCGTCTTTTCTTATCTGCCCCTGCTGTCCATCCTGTTCGCGCCCGCCGCCGCGCAGGCCCTGGATGCGCGCGAATTCGGGGCCGAGCTTCCCGCCGCCGTCACCTGGGTCGGGCGCCTGGACGGGGCCGCTGTGATCCGCCTGGAAGACGGCAGCCACCATACCGTCGGCCTGGACGAGCAGGGCGTCACCCTGACGCCTCGGCCTGAACCCCTGCCCCCCGCCGGATCGAACGACACCGCCGCCATGCCCGACGAGGTCGTCGTCCTGGGCCAACGCAACATCGCCGCCGCGTGGTATCGCAAACCGACCGAGCGCTATGGCCATGGCGTGCTGGGCGACGCGGTCGAGGCCGCTGGTCTGGCCCTGCGCCTGAAGAACGGCTACCGCGAAACCCTGAACCTGACGACCGAGGCGGTGTTCGAAGACCGCGCGCCCCGCATCGTCGATATCGACGGCGACGGGGTCGACGAGATTTTGGCGGTCAAGACCTATACCCGCGTCGGCGCGGCCCTGGCGGTGATCGAAACCTCGGATCGGGGATTGCGTTTGGCCGCCGAGTCCGAGCCGATCGGTCAGGCCTTTCGCTGGCTCAACCCGGTCGGCGTGGCCGATTTCGACGGCGACGGGCGGAACGAGATCGCCGCCGTGATCACCCCGCACCTGGGCGGCCCCCTGAAGCTTTACGAGTGGAAGGAAGAGCGCCTGGAGCAAGATCACGAAGCCCCCGGCTTTTCCAACCACGCCATCGGATCGCGCGAACAGGGCCTGTCGGCTATCGCCGATATGGACGGCGACGGCGTGGTCGACCTGATCGTGCCCGATGCGGCGCGCCGTAATCTGCGCGTCGTCACCTTCTCGATGGGCGGGTTCCGCGAACTGGCCGAGGTCGTCAACGCCGCGCCCATCGATTTGGCGGTGCTGGCCCAGGACCTGGACGGCGACGGACGGCCCGAGGCGATCATCGCACCCGGCGGGCGACTCAAGGTCGTGAAGTTCCTGCCATGACCGACAACCTGGCCCCCGACGCGCAGCGCGCAACGTTGATCGGGGCAACCGCGGTCCTGATGTGGGGCATGCTCGGCCTCCTCACCACATTGACCGGGAAGGTTCCACCGTTCCAATTGGTCGCCATGAGCTTTTCCGTCGCGACGGTGATGATCGCCCTGAAATGGCTGGCGCGCGGCGAGCGGCCCGTGACCTTTCTCCGCCAGCCGTTGGGGGCCTGGGCGCTCGGCGTCTCGGGGCTGTTCGGCTACCACTTCTTCTACTTCCTGGCGCTGCGCAATGCCCCGCCGGTCCATGCCAATCTGATCAACTATCTGTGGCCTGTCCTGATCGTGCTGTTTTCCGCCCTGTTGCCGGGCCATCGTCTGCGCTGGTGGCATTTGGCAGGGGCCCTGGCGGGGCTGGCGGGCACGGTCGCCCTGGTCACCGACGGCGGGGGGACAGGCGATGCGGGCTTCGTCGCGGTCAAGACGGAAGCCGCCTTCGGCTATGCCATGGCCGTGGCGGCGGCGCTGGCCTGGTCGACCTATTCCGTCACCAACCGGCGGTTCGGCCATGTACCGACGGATACGGTCGGCGGGTTCTGCGCGGTGACCGCGATCCTGGCGGCGGGATGCCATCTGGCGTTCGAGACCACGGTCTGGCCCGCCGATATCGGCGAATGGCTGGCCGTGCTGGGCTTGGGCCTATTGCCCGTGGGCGCGGCCTTCTTCACTTGGGATTACGGAACCAAGCACGGCGACATTCAAGTCCTGGGGGCGTTGGCCTATGCCGCGCCGCTCATTTCAACGATCCTGCTGATCGTCTTCGGTCAGGGCGAGGCGACGCCCGCCGTCGCCCTGGGCTGTGCCCTGATCGTCGGCGGCGCCGTGTTGGCATCGAAAGAAATGTTCAGGCGAAAAAGGCCCAAAAGCGCTTAAGCGAAATTCCGGCCTACTTGTTGACCCGACGATCTCGACCGCGGCGGCGTTCCATCTGCATCGGATCGTTGGAGATGCGCTTGCGCCGGTCGGACCGGCTATCGACCCAATCGGGGTCGCCCCGGCGGCGCGGACGCGGTGCATCGGAATCGATGGTTTCACCCTTTTTGGCGGCCACGAGTTCCGCGGCCTTCTTCGCTTTTTCCACCGACAGCTTCAGCCAGATCGGCTCTTCCGGGGCTTTCCCCAGACGCACGCCCGAACCGCCGCTTTCGACCTGGGCCTTGGCTTTTTCGGGATCGAACTCGCCGTCGTCGCCGGTCAGATCGGCAACCTCGGCCGCGACCAGAAGGTGCGGCACGTCGATGGTCTTGAAACGCTCGCCGATGGTTTGCAGGCCGATGCCGTTGATGACCTGGGCCGCTTTGACGAAGCCGGCTTCGCGCGTCAGAGACACGAAGCTCATCACGAAGTAATCACCCCGAATACGCCCACGGCCCTCGCCCGCCGGAACTTGGCGTTCGAAAATATGATCGCAGGCATCGGGCAGGCGTTTGGCCAACATGCTGTCGCGCCCACCGATGATGCGGTAGAGCGGCGCCAGGTCCATCAGATAAACGCAGGCGCCCGCGTTATCCCAATCGTCCATGATCATCCGCGAGCCTTCCAGGTTTTCGACTTCCTGGGCTTCGATCGCGGCTAGTTCTTCCGCCAGGCGGCGGTCGATATCTTCCACCGACTCTTCGTCATCGTCGTCGTTGAAGAGTCTGGAGAAAAACGATTTGCGGGCCATTTCTTGTTCCGTCTTCGTCAATGGGCGGCAGGGTTCTCAGCCGACCAATCATGGTATTTGTGCCTATTAAGCCGATGCTTTGATCGGAATCCAATCGAAATCAGACTCAGGCTTTACCGCCTGATTTCCCAGGCGCGCCCCAATCCGCGGCCAGATGTTTGCGCAGGTCGGCCACAGCTTGCTTTCCGATCCGCTTGGTCAGCTCTTTCTCCAAGTCCGCAATGGCGGTGGCGGCCTTTTGGTCCAGGGTCCGGCCAAGCAACGCCAGCTTGACCAATTTGACCCGGCGGTCGGTCTGGCTATCGACCAGATCGACCAAGGCCGAACGTTCCATTTCGCCGATCATCTGATGCATCGCCTGCCGGGTCACGCCGACGCGGCGTGCCAATTCGGCGATCGAGGTCCCGTCGTCGTCGAGGCTCGCCAATGTCATGAACTGGCTGCCCGACAAACGCGGCAGATGCGCGGTATCGGGATCGGAGGCCAGGCCTTCCTCGAACCAACGAAAGGCCCGCACCAAAAGGGCGCCCAGGTTCGCGGCACCGTGCAAGGACGAATCAGCAGCCATGGCGGCATCTCCAAAAAACGTCAGCCGCCTTTACGTTAGAACGCGCGCTTCAGGATTTCCAGTCCGCTGGCGCCCAATTGGGCGGGGCCATTTCAAAGGCAGAGAACTCGAACGCCGGAGCCACGGCGCAACCGACCAGGACCCAACCCTCCGCCGTCGGGTCGATCAGGCGCGCGGCCTGCCACCATCCGGCGGGCACCACCACCTGCGGCTTGTGGCCGCCGGTCAGGTTGCTGCCCAGCACATGGGTCTCGACCGCGCCGCCATCGGGCGATAGGGCAAGCTCCAGCCCCGCCGTCCCGGCGCCGCCGGCGGCATGGAAATTCCAGATTTCCGCGGCATCGGTGACACGATGCCAATGGGACCGCTCACCCCCCGACAACAGGTAATGAATGCTGGTCACAGCACCACGGCCCCCGTCCGGGACCGCATCGCGGTAGATTTCACGGTAATGACCGCCCTCGGGATGAGGGGCGAGGTTCAATTCCCTGATGACGTCGGCTGCCCGCACGTCCGCCCCCCTTGCATCTTCCCGAGCCAGGATTACGACTTGGGCGGTTCAGTCGCGACCATCGACGGCCGGGCCGAGAACGCGGCATACCAATCGGCGACCGCCGGATTGTCGTCGCGCCAATTGATATCGGCGAACCGCAGATCGGCCCAACCAAAGAAGCAGCCAAGCGAAATGTGACCGATGGTAATCGGGCCCGACAGGACGCTGGCTTCGTCTTCCAGCGCGCCGATGCAGCGTGCCAGGGTTTCGTTGGCGCGCTCGATCCAGTCGGCACGCTGATTATCGGCCCAGAACCGGCCCTCTAACACGCGGCGCATGCCTGTTTCGCACATGCCGTCACCCAGCGCGTTCAGGCGCAATGCCTGCCAACGCGCACCACCGGTGGCGGGAAACAGCTTCTGTCCGCTGTGCAGGCTGTCCAGGTATTCGCAGATGACCGTGGAATCGTACAACACTTCACCGCCATCGGTGATCAGCGTCGGGACCTTGTTCACCGGGTTGTCCGCACCCAGGTCCGACCCCAGATCCCAGGGATTGGTGGTAATGCATTCGATCTGATCGACCAGCCCTGCCTCATGGGCCGTGATCATGACCTTGCGAACGAAGGGCGAAGTCGGGGAATAGCGCAGTTTCATCGGTGGATGTCTCCCGGATGGGTGTTGAAATTTGCCGCGACCTTAACACCCGTCTACGGACGACGCCACGCCTGGAACATCGACTCACGGCGTTTTGACAAGGCGCGAATTCGACTATGCTGCGGACCATGTGGATCGATGTCGTCGACTTGAGGGATTTCTACGCCTCGCCCCTGGGCCAGGCGGCCAGACGCATGATCCGGCGCAAGATCCGCGCCATGTGGCCCGACACCAAAGGACAGCGGATTTTGGGCCTGGGGTACGCCGCCCCCTATTTGGATGGCTTCCGCGAAGAAGCCGACCGGGTAATCGCCGCCATGCCCGCCCGCCAAGGTGTCTTGCGTTGGCCGGCCCAGGGCGGCGGCCAAGCGACCCTGGTGGATGAGTTGGAACTACCCTTTCCCGATCTATCCATGGACCGGATCGTGATCGTCCACGCCTTGGAATGCGCCGAACAGATCGGCCCCCTGATGCGCGAGGTCTGGCGCGTGCTGTCCGATTCAGGGCGCCTGATGGTGATCGTGCCCAACCGTTCGGGCCTTTGGGCCCGGTTCGAACGCACGCCGTTCGGCTTTGGTCGGCCGTTTTCTCCGCGCCAGTTGTCTCATTTGCTGCGAGAATCGATGTTCACCCCGCTGACGACCGAACGGGCGCTCTACATGCCGCCGTTCCGCACGGCCCTGCTGGTGCGCTCTGCCCCGGCCTGGGAACGGGCCGGCGGCGTGATGTGGGGGTCCTTCGCCGGGGTCGTGATGATGGAGGCCGTCAAACAGATTTACGCCGCCACGCCCGCGGCCCAGGAACGGCGGCGATCCTATATTTCCCTGCCCCAGGGGCACGGCGCCGCCGGGCGCAGCGGGCTGACGACCCGCCAAGGAAAGCCCTAGGACCTGATTTACCCCTGATTTGGCTTTGATTTCCGGGCTGCATCCCAGTATCACTACGCGTCCCCGGCTCCGGCCCGGCAACCATGACGACCATCATCGAATTACGGCATACCACGGAACGGCCCGACCATGGCGAAGACCAGCAAACCCACGCTCGCAGACCTGCGTCAACAGATTGACGACATCGACACGCAGCTTCACGAGCTGATCATGCAACGCACGCAGATCGTTGAGAACGTGCGCGAGATCAAGAAAGGCGAGTCCGTCAAAATTCGCCCGGCGCGCGAGGCGGAAATCGTCTATCGCCTGATGGAAAACCATAAAGGCCACTTCCCCCGCCGCGAACTGACGCGCATCTGGCGCGAACTGATCGTCGCGACCCTCAGCTTCGAAGGCCCGTTTTCCGTGGCCGTCCTGGTGCCCGAGAACCAGACCGGGTTTTGGGACATCGCCCGCGATCAATACGGCAGCTTCACGCCGATGCGCCGGTTCACGACCAGCGCCAGGGTGATCGAGGCCGTGCAGCGCCAGGAATACACCCTGGGCATCCTGCCCCTGCCGCGCAACGACCAAGCCGACCCTTGGTGGCGCAATCTGGTTTCCACGTCCGAGGACGCGCCCCGCGTCATCGCCCGCCTGCCGTTCGCCGGCCCGGGCAACGGGTTCGAAGCCCAGGGCCTGGAAGCCCTGGTCATCTGCCCCAAGGTCAAACCCGAAGCCACGGGCCGCGACCGCACCTATCTGGCGGTCGAATGCGAAGAAGACATTCCCTTCCGCGCCATCGGCAAGGCCCTGAATGACCTGGGCTTTTCGCCCGTGTTCAATCAGGTCTGGCACGAGCCGACGCGCCCCGCCGCCTGGACCCACTTCGTCGAGGTGTTCGGCTTCGTCGACCCGGAAAAGAACCACATGGACGCCTTGCTGGACGCCGTTCCCGGACGAGTCAGCCGCGTCATTCACCTGGGTTCCTGCGCAACGCCGCTTGGCCCGCAGGAACTGGACCCGGAAGGTGCGCGGAAATGACCACGCCCGAACCGCAACCCGGCATCATGAACATCGCCCCCTACAAGGGCGGTGAAAGCAAGATCGAGGGCGCCGCGAAGGTCATCAAGCTGTCTTCCAACGAAGGCGCTTTCGGCCCCAGCCCCGCCGCCGTCCAGGCAATGGTCGATGCCGCGTCGAACATCCACCGCTACCCCGACGGGCATGCGCCGGAACTGCGCGCCGCCATCGCCGGGCGCTACGGGCTGGAAGCATCCCGCATCGTCCTGGGTGCCGGGTCGGACGAGGTCATCAACCTGTTGTGCCAGGCCTATGTCGGCCCGGGCGACGAGGTTCTGTATTCCGAACACGGCTTCCTGATGTACGGCATTTCCGCCATGGCCGCCGGCGGCACGCCGGTCACGGCACCGGAAACCGATCTGAAGGCCGACGTCGACAACCTATTGGCGGCGGTGACCGACAAAACGCGCCTGTTGTTCGTCGCCAATCCGAACAACCCGACCGGCACCTACCTGACGGCGGACGAAATGCAGCGTCTGCGCGACGGTCTGCGCGACGACGTGATCCTGGTGATCGACGGCGCCTATGCCGAATACGTGGTCGGCATCCCCGGCTATACCGACGGCATGGACATGGCCCGCTCCGCCGACAACGTGGTGATGACCCGCACGTTCTCCAAAATGTACGGCCTGGGCGGCGCACGCCTGGGCTGGGGCTACATGCCCGAGAAAATGGCGGCGGTCCTGAACCGCATCCGCGGGCCGTTCAACGTCTCGGTTCCGGCTCAGGCCGCTGGGCTGGCGGCGTTCAACGACACGGCTTTCACCGAGAAGAGCCGCGCCCACAACGACGAATGGCTGAAGCGGACGCAGGACGCCCTGCGTCAAATCGGCCTGTTCGTGCCGGCAAACAGCGTCGGCAATTTCGTACTGGCCCGGTTCGCCGATGTGGCCCAGGCCGAAGCCGCCGACGCGCATCTGAAATCCAAGGGCGTGATCGTGCGCCGGGTTGCCAGCTACGGCCTGCCCGATTGCCTACGCATCACCATCGGCAAGGCCGACGAGATGGAGCTGGTGATCGCCAGCCTGCGCGAATTCATGGGAGCCGACGCATGAGCACCCCGGACAAAACCGGCCCGATGTTCGACCGGATCGCGTTTATCGGGATCGGCTTGATCGGCTCGTCCCTGGCGCGGATCGTCCGTCGCGACGGCCTGGCGGGCAAGGTCGCAGTCGCCGCGCGCAAACAAGAAACCCTGGACACCGTCATGCGCCTGGGCTTGGCCGACGAAGTCACCACCGACCCGGCGGAAGCCGTGAAGGACGCGGACATCGTTTTCATCTGTACCCCCATGGGTGCTTATGAAGCCGTCGCCAAGGCCATCGCCCCGGCCCTGAAGCAGGGGGCGATCGTCACCGACGTCGGTTCGGTCAAACTGCCCGCGATCGCGGCGGTCAAACCGCATCTTCCGGCGGGCGTGCATTTCGTGCCCGGCCATCCCCTGGCGGGGACCGAGCATTCGGGGCCGGAATCCGGGTTCCCGGAATTGTTCGAAGGCCGCTGGTTGCTGCTGACGCCCGAAGAAGACACCGACCCGGCCGCCGTCGCCAAGGTCCGGGAATTCTGGCAGCGCACCGGCTCGAAGATCGAAGTCATGGAAGCCGCCCATCACGACCAGGTTCTGGCCATCACCTCGCACCTGCCGCACCTGATCGCCTATACGATCGTCGATACGGCGACGCAGTTGTCGACGGACCTGCAAAAGGAAGTGATCGAATTTTCGGCCACGGGCTTTCGCGATTTCACCCGCATCGCAGCCTCGGACCCGGTGATGTGGCGTGACATTTTCCTGACCAACCGCGACGCGGTTCTGGAAATCCTGGGCCGGTTTTCGGAAGACCTGTCGGCCATGCAGCGCATGATCCGGCGCGGCGACGGCGATGGCCTGGAAGAGGTCTTCACCCGCACCCGCGCCGTGCGCCGGGGTGTGATCGACGCCAAGCAGGCCTGATCGCTGAAAGCGCGATGCCCCGGCCAAAGCAGCCGGGGCGCCGAGCCATCGTGATTACTTGTGCATCGTGCCGTGATCCATGCCGCCGTGCGCGCCATGGCTCATCGGTTTTTTCATGACCTCGACCGTCACCGTGACATCGCCCGCCTTTTCAAAGGTCAGGGTCAGGGGGAAGGTATCGCCCTCTTTCAACGGCTGCTTCAGGTCCATGATCATCACGTGATAACCGCCCGGCTGAAACACCGCCGGCTTTCCGGGGGCCATGGGCACGGCGGCGACGGGCCGCATCTTGGCGACGTCGCCCTGCATCACGTGTTCATGCAATTCGGTCCGCCCGGCGATGTCCGTATGGGCGGCGACCAGCTTGTCTTCCTTGTCCCCCATGGCGGTGAAATAGGCGGCGGAAATCCGCAGCTTGGCGATGGTCGGGCGGGCCCAGGCGCCGGTAACGGTAACGCCCTGGTGCGCCATCGCGCCGTGATTCATGCCTTCATGGCCCTTCATATCGTGCGATTGTGCCAAGGCGGGGGTGGCGAAAGCGGCGGCAAACAGGGCGGTGCCCAGGCAGCCCCCCAAGTAGGCGGTTTTGAACGTGGTCTTCATGATCGGTGATCCTTGATCGGTGCGGCCCGGATCACGGGCCGCGACATAAGCAAACGCGGGTACAGTCAGGAGACGCCCAGAACCGGCGGCGCGCGGGGCTTGCCGGGGGTTTGCGCATGCTGTGCGGCGATCAGGAATTGAGGTGTCGATATCTCGGCGCGGAAGGCGACCGGGGTAGTCAGGCAGGCCCCGCAAACGCCCGGCACAGCCATCGCCGCCGTACAGCAGCAACGGGCGCAATCCATCGTGTCGGCGGCGTGGGCCGGGGCCTGTCCCTCGTCACCCGAGGGAAGGACCTTCGCCCCACCCGGCGTACAGACGACGCGCAGCGCGGCCAGCAGGTCCTGCTCAGCCGCGCTTGCCGCGGGCTCGGCGGCCTGTACCGGCTGCGCCAAGGCAATGGCGACGACCGCGATCTTCACCCATAGCGCGGCCAACAACACCGCACCGGTGGCGCGGCGGCGGAAACGCGGCAGAATGTTGAGAACGCTGGCGGTCAAGCAATAAACCCTTTCGAATTCGGGTGGACGCTAAAACCCCCTTCCTGCCGAGTCAACGACTAGCCGCCGGTATCGCAATTCCCCCCTTCTTCGATTAGGCTTTGCGCCAGTCGTCATGAGGGGCAAAGGGGAGGACCGATCATGAATGCCGTGTTCGAAAGTTTTCTGAGCGGGTTTCCCGTTCTCATGCTGCATTCGTCCGTGACCTTCGTCATGCTCGGTATCGCGATGATGATCTATGTGCGGATCACGCCTTATGACGACATCAAACTGATCCAGGACGGCAATCAGGCGGTCGCGGTTTCCTTGGCCGCTGCTCTGTTGGGCTTGGCCATTCCCTTGGCGTTCTGCATGGCGACAAGCGTCAATGTCTGGGACATCGTGATCTGGGGCGGCGTGACCCTGTTTCTTCAGCTGCTGGCCTATCGCCTGGTCGATCTGCTGTTGCGCGGCCTGCCCCAGCGGATTGAAAACGGGGAAATCGGCGCGGCGACCTTCCTGGCCTCGGTTAAATTGAGCGTCGCCGCGATCAACGCCGCCGCCGTGGTCGGTTGATCCGGAGGCCAGGCCATGCGGCGCTGGGACATTATCGCGGGACTGCTGCTGATCGCGTTGATGGCGAACAGCCTGTTGACCGGCGAAGACCGGCGCGGCCCGATCATGGAAGCGCCCCGTCGCCCACCGCCGCAGGACATCGTCCCCACCCCGCGCACGCCGCCCGTCGTCCCCCGCCCCGGCCTGCCGGAATCACGGGTCGAGCACAAGGCCAAGACCCGCTCGTCATCCGGCACCG
>CAXGUG010000035.1:0-32374 GCA_964012715.1 uncultured Rhodospirillaceae bacterium
CGGTCGGCAGCGGGCTTGTGGGAATAGGTGCCGGTGCCCGAAAGATAACGGTCGACGTCGATTCCCTTGCCGGCGAGAAGGCTGCCGGTCCGCAGTTCCTCCATCTCGACCGAGGCCTCTTCGGCGATGTGAATATGTTCGAGCCGTCCAATCCAATGCATGCGTCGTCTCCTGATCTGCGAAGGTAGGCGCCACACAAAATTGGGCTACCCAGTTATAATTGTTTATTGACATGCTCCAATTCCTTTTGCAAGTTCGTTGCACTGCACAAAAACAAGAGGGACCTATGGACAAGCTTGTGGACCGTTGCCTGGCGGCGTTTCTCCTCCTTTTCGCCATCGGAAATCTGGCGGCCCTGCCCAGCCAGCAATGGACGCACCACAGCGGGCCGAAGGTCCTGGCCCCCGCGTTTTTCCCCGAATTCCTGTTCATCGGACTGGCCCTGCTGTCGGTTTTGTTAATCGCGGCGACCTTTGTCGAGCGCGGCTACCAAACAGACTTTGAGGCCCCTCGCCTGTCCGGCGTCGTCCTTGGCATGGCCTTGTTGGCCTTCTCCCTGGCGGTACCGCACCTGGGGTTCGTCATCTCCGCCATGGCCCTTTGCCTTGTCGTCATGGTGGCCATGGGTGAGCGCCGGGTCGTGCGCCTGGTTGCCGTCTCGGCCGCAGCCCCCCTGATCATGACCTGGCTTGCCGGCCAGGTCCTTCACGTCGTTTTCCCCTAACCCGGAACTCCCAGGAGCGAGCATTTCAATGGAATTGATCGACATCGGCTGGCAGGTGCTGTCCAACCCCATGAACCTGGGAATGGTCGCCCTCGGCCTTGTCCTGGGAATCGTTTTCGGCGCGCTGCCGGGCCTGAACGCAATCATCGGCGTCGCCCTGGTGCTGCCGTTCACTTTCACCCTGTCGCCGGTAGCAGCACTCAGCCTACTGATCGGCCTGTACAAGGGCGGGGTCTATGCCGGATCGCTGCCTGCGATCCTTTTGAATATTCCAGGCGCGCCCGAAGCCGCCGCGACGTCGCTGGACGGCAATGCATTGGTCCGGCGCGGCCAAGGTGCCAAGGCGACGGGTGCTTCTTTGCTGGCTTCGGTCTCTGGCTGCCTGGTCGGCGATCTGTTCCTGATTGCCGTCGCCGCGCCCCTGGCCTCGGTCGCGCTTAAATTCGGTCCGGCGGAATTCTTCGGGCTATTCGTATTCTCCCTGACCATCGTCGGCGCGGTATCCGGCCGCAGCCTGACCAAAGGCATCGCCGCCGCCCTACTCGGCCTGCTGGTCGCGACCATCGGGATGGATCAGATCACCGGCACATCGCGGTTCACCTTCGGCGTGTTCGAACTGTCCGGCGGCATTTCCCTGTTGTCCCTGATCATGGGCATGTTTGCGATCAGCGAAATCCTGGTCCAGATCGAGGACAGCCGCCGGACAGCCCCTGCCCCTTCGTCCGATCCGGCAACTCCGCCCCCCACTACCGCCACTGCCTCGACCGGCAAACACTTGACGATCCGGGAAATGATCTCCCTGGCCCCGACAATCCTGCGCTCAAGCGCGCTTGGGGCTTTCATCGGCGCGATCCCCGGCCCTGGGGCCACGACCTCGGCCTTTGCGTCCTATGCGCTGGAACGACAGCTTTCCAACGATCCGGGTTCGTTCGGCAAAGGCAACCTGAAGGGCGTCGCCGCACCTGACGCGGGCAACAACGCGACCTGTTCGTCGACCCTGATTCCGTTGTTCACCCTGGGTATTCCCGGCGCCCCCATCGCTGCGGTGTTCGGCGGCGCGCTGATGATCCACGGCATCACCCCCGGCCCGGCGATGTTCAACAACGATCCGTTTCTGATCAGCGCCCTGATGATTATGTTCGTGGTCACCAGCTTCCTGTTGTTTCCCGTCGGGCTTGCCGCCTCGCGCTCGGCGCTGCGCCTGTTGTCGCTGCCGCGCAGCGTGCTGTATCCGGTCGTGCTGGTGCTGTCCTACACCGGCGTCTATGCGAACAGCTCGTCGACCTTCGATCTGATCGCGATGAGCGCCTTCGGGCTGATCGGCTACGCCATGCGCAAGGCGGGCCTGCCCGCGTCGGCCTTCGTCGTGGCCTTCGTCCTGGGTGCGCCCATGGAAAGCGCGTTCAAGCGCGCGATGCTGATTTCGAACGGCGACGCCACGACCTTCGTGCAAAGCCCGATCGCCCTGACGTTCTTCATCCTTACCATTCTGGCCTGTGCAGCCGTTGTTTGGCAGCGGCACAGGTCTGCCGCCTCACTGGAGGGGCGGGGCTCAGAGAAGCCTGACGCTGCCGCTTAACTCTCTCCCAAGAAAAATCAGGAGACCACTCGTGAAACTAAGAAACCTCGCACGCGCTCTCACCCTCGCCATTGCTGCCCTGGCCCTCCAGACCGGAACCACCAACGCCGCCGACTTTCCCGAAAAGCCGGTCCGCCTCGTCGTCCCCTACGGACCGGGCGGCGGAACCGATACCATCGCACGGATCATCTCGGGCTCGATCACCAGCTACCTCGGCCAGCCGATGGTAATCGTCAATCGTCCGGGTGCGACCGGCACCATCGGCACCGCCGAAGTCGCCGCCGCAGCACACGACGGCTATACCGTGCTGATCAGCGATTCCGCCTCGATGTCGGTTAAACCGCAGACGGAAAAGCTGCCCTATACTTACAAGGACTTCAAAGTCGTGGCCTCGATCAACGAGGCCTACTTCATGATCTCGACGCCGAAAAGCAAAGGCATCGCATCGTTGAAGGACTTCATCGCCGCCGCCAAGGAACGCAAGCTGACCTATGCGACCTCGGGCATCGGCAGCCCCTTCCATCTGGCGATGGAACAGATCATCCGCATCGCCGGGATCGAAAAGCAGGTCACGCACATCCCCTTCAGCGGCACCGGGAAGGCCGTCTCCGCCGCCCTGGGCGGGCATGTCGATGCCGTCGTCAGCTATCCCAACGCGGTGGTCAGCTACGTCAAGGACGGTGAACTGAACGGCTTGGCCGTGTCGTCGAAGAAGCCGTTGGACATCCTGCCCGACGTTCCGAGCTTCGTCGCCTCGGGCGTGGACTTCACCAACACCGGGTGGAAGGCGCTGTTCGTCCGCGCCGACACCCCTGCCGACCGCTTCGCGGCCTTGGAAAAGGCAGCCCTGGCGTTGGGTAACGACAAGGGCTTCAAGAAGCTGATGAAGGCCCTGGGTGAAACCATCGCCGTCAAACCCGGCGCCGAATTCGAGCCGGTGTGGCACGCCGAATACAAAGCATTCGCAAAAATCTTGGTCGATCTGGGTATGGCCAAATAAATTATCGGCAACGAATGCATGACGCCGCACCCGCTTCGCGCCGATCTCGCGAAGTGGGTGACGGCCTCAGCCGACAACAAACGGGCAAGGAACAGGAACCGCCATGGACAATGATGACGACCGCTTTGGGGCGTACACGGAAGTACGTACCGTTCGGCTGTACGAAACGATCATCGATCAAATCGCGTCCCTGGCCGAACAGGGTGTGATCAAGCCCGGCGACCGGTTCCCGTCGGAGCGCAAACTACAGGATCTATGGCGGGTCAGCCGCCCTGTCCTGCGCGAAGCCTTCCGCGTGTTGGAACGCCAGGGCGTCGTCAAATCCCGGGCCGGCGGCGGTCGCTACCTGCAGACCGCCCGCATCCCCAGCAACAAGGAACTGCGGGAACAAAGCCTGTTGGCTGCCCGCGACCAGCTGTTGTTGCTGTGGGAAATCCGCGAACCAATCGAAGTCATGGCCATACGCGCCGCAGTGGAACGGGCCGACGACAGTCAGATAGAGGACATCCTCCGCCCTCTGGCCCAGCTCAAAGAGTTGGAACCCGAAGAATTCCGGCTGGGCGATTTCAATCTGGATTTTCATCTGGCCATCGCCCGCGCCAGCAACAACCCGTTCACCCAGGAAGCCCTGCGCGCCCTGATCGACAAAGCCCGCGACCTGAACCTCAAGGGCCTGCTGCCGCTACAGGATTGGCGGACCCTTCAGGACGACCACCAACCCATCGCAGACGCCATTGCCGCGCGCGACGCAGATGCTGCTGTCGCCGCCATGCAACGGCACTTCGAAGAACTGCGAAACAGCATCAAGGACCAATCCGAATGACACTTCGTCTCGGCATCATGGGATGGGGCACGATCGGTGAAGGCGTCGGACGACGCATCGCCGACGGCATCATTCCCGACGTGACCCTGGCCGCGATTCTGCGCCAACAGAAGATCGATCCCGCCGCGAACCTGCCCGCCCCGGTCACCCAGGACATGGACGCCTTTGTCGGCCAAGATCTGGATCTCGTCCTGGAAGCCACCGGCGGCGATGCGCTGCGCTTGCTCGGCCCGCAAATTCTCGACCGCGGAATCCCGCTTGTCGTGATGTCGGCGGCCGCGCTCGGCGATGACGACTTCCGCCACGACCTGACCAAGCGCGCCCGCCGAGCAAAGACCAAGATTTACGTCTCCGCCGGCGCTTTGGCTGGTGTGGATGCCCTGTCGGCCGCCCGGTTCGGCAATCTGGAAAACGTGCGCATCATTCAACGCAAACCGCCGACGGCCCTGATGGATGCGGCGGAAGCGGCCAAGCTGGACGCCCCCCGTACGATCAGCACGGCAACCGCGCGCGAAGTCGGCCGTCAGTTTCCCAAGAATGCCAATATCGCCGTCAGTGCGGCATTGGCCGCCTGCGCCCTGGATGAAACGCGGGTCGACGTGATCGCCGATCCGTCGGCGAAATTGAACATCGCGGAAATTCATGCGTCAGGGGATTTCGGGGAACTGGAGGTCAAAATCTCCAACGCCCCGACCGAAAACAAACGCACGTCGATGATGGCGATCTATGCCGCCCTGTCGACCATCGCCCGCCGGTCCGACACCCTGTTGTTCGGGGCCTGATCGGCCAAGCGCGCCTTAAGCCTTGAACTGCGCCGCGTAGCTTTCGGCAGCGGCGGCATCCCAGCCCAGCACATCGGTCAGCACCTGTTCCGTCTGCTCGCCCAAGAGCGGCGGCGCGGTGCGGATCGAGGTCGGCGATTCCGACAGCTTCAACGGCGAGCCGATGATCCGCTCCTTGCCGAGCAACGAGTGTTCGACCTCGACCACCATGTCGCGGGCATGAACCTCGGGCGCTTCGAGCACTTGGTCAACGGAGCGAATGGCCCCGGCGGGCAGGCCCGCGGCATGCAGGTCGACCAACCATTCGTCGCGTCCACGCGTCATGAAGGCGGCTTCCATGATTTCGTACAGGGCGACACGGTTTTCCGCGCGCTTGCCGTTGCTGGCAAAGCGCGGATCGTCGGCCATTTCCGGATGCCCCAGAACTTGCGCCAGTTTGCGGAACTGGCGGTCGGCCCCGATCGCCAGGGCGACCGGATGATCCTTGGTCTCGAACGGACGATAAGGACAAACCGAGGGATGGTCGTTGCCCAGGCGCTTGGGCCGCTCGCCGGTCATCAGATAACCCGCCCCCTGGTTGGCCAGCAGCGCCACGGCGCTGTCCAACAGGGCGATATCGACAAACTGGCCCTTGCCCGTGCGCTCGCGGTGGAACAAGGCCGCCAGAACCCCGGCGACGGCATCCTGCCCCGCCACCATGTCGGTGATCGCAGTGCCGACCTTGGTCGGTGGCTGATCGGCCCCGCCGACCAGGGACATCAGGCCGCTTTCCGCCTGGATCAGGAAATCATATCCCGCGCGCTCGGCCGCCGGCCCGGTCCGGCCATAGCCGGACACCGCGCAAAAGATCAAACCCGGGTTGTCGGCCTTCAGCTGTTCATAGCCCAGGCCGTATTTCTCCATCGCGCCGCGCCGCAGGTTCTCGATGATGACGTCGCTTTTCAGCGCCAGGTCGCGGGCGATGGCCTTGCCCTCATCGGTTTTAAGGTCGACGACGATGCTCTGCTTATTGCGGTTGGTGACCTGGAAATAGGCGCTTTCACCCTTTTCGAACGGGGGGCCGAAAAAGCGCACGTCATCGCCCTCGGGGCTTTCGATCTTGATCACCTCGGCGCCCAGGTCGCCCAGCATCTGAGCGCACCAGGGTCCGGCCAGAACACGCGAAAAGTCGAGAACACGAATGCCGTCGAGAGGTCCGGGCATGAAGAAAACTCCGTTCGTCAAAAACCAAGGCCGCCGGGCTCCACCGCAGGTCCGTCGCGCACCGAACGCGGATCGGACCGTTGGCCTGCTTGCTTGTACGATTGTCGGTCAGGGACCGGCGATCTCGGCGGGGCCCTCGTTGTGGCACAGGGCGCAATAAAACGGAAGCGCCCGCCATTTCAAAAAAAGGGTCCTTCGCATACCCAGAAAACAGAAGAGCCCCCCCGGAAACCGGGGAGGCTCAGCCGTGCTTTCAGAACGCCTCCTAGGGTTGAGACAGTGCCGTCCCGAGGGACGACGGTTTGCCAACCTCCCCCGAAGGGGGAGCTAGAGGGTTAGGCAACATCATTCACGACATTGCCTCTGGCGGTTTGGGCAGAGCCCTCACCGGTAGGCTGGTTCGCGGAGTTTCCTCCACGGTCCTCACCAGAGGAGTTGCTGTCCTGAGACGGCTGAGTGGCCGCCGAAGGAGAGGTCGATTCTTCGAGTGATTGCCGTTGCTCAGAACGGAAACCACTCTCGACAGCATCCTCGACCTCTTCACGAGTTTGCTGAAGCGAGTTCTCGGTGCTTTGAGAAATCTGCTTCACGAGCGTCAATGGGTATGACGCTAAGTTCGAAGCTTGATCAATCATCGCGCTTCTCCGCTCTAAGGGTGACGTTCTGTCAGCCCAGACAATATGGCACAGTCATGACAAAAAATAAATATGCAAGCGTTCATCCTCGTGCAGGTGCACAAAAGGCTGAAACGCGCACTCATTGGGGGATAGCGCCGGTCCGGGGCGGCTGCCCCGGACCTATGGCTCAAGCCGACTCCTGGGCCTTGAAACCCAAGACTCGCTCGGCGAATTCCGGATAGGTTCCGGCGATTTCCCGGCCGATCTTGCTGCGTAGAACGTCCAGGCGTTCCGGTTCCGGCTCCGCCGTGGTCGGCACGGTATCGGGGACGTCGAAATCGAAGCCCGTATTGTCACGCACTTCCTCGACCGAATGGCCAGGATGAACGCTTTCCAGGCGAAAACGTCCCTTTTTCCGGTCGAACGACATGATGCACAGCTCCGTCACCAGAGCATGCGGGCCGCCCGGGCGGTACACATCGGGCGGGCTGACGCCCGGTGCGCTGATGAAATCTACCTTTTCGACGAACACCCGGCGGGTATGTTCCGGGCGGAACAGGATCACGCGGGGAACGACGAAATACATATGGGCCGATCCGAACGAGCCGGGGAATCGCCGGTCCAGGTTCGGGTATTCGCCGGTACCGACAAGGTTCAGGTTGGCCTGTCCATCGATCTGCACCCCGCCCAGGAAGAACACGTCGATCCGCCCCTGCCCGGCCGCGTCGAACAATTCGCGCCCGCCGTCGGTGAAGGGATTATTGGACGTCCCCTGGATCAACGAGGCCCGCAAGGCCCCGCCGGTCAGCTCACGCTGCAGCAGCACCGCAGATCCGGGAACGGGCGAGGCCGCGCCCACCGCCGCGTTGCCCTTTTCCGGCAACAGGCGGGTGATCGTGGTGATCAGGAATTCTTCGGGGGAATAAGCGGTCTGCGCGGTCACGATGCGGCCTCCGCCTCGACGCCCAGAACCTCGCGCTTCAGATAAGCGTCGAAGCCTTCCTGGGTGCGGGCTTCCTTGGCATAGGCTTGGATATGCGCCATATCGGCGTCGTAGGAACCGGCCAGACCCAACGGCAAGGCGCCGTTCTTGGCCTGGGCCAAACCGCCGATATACATCGCCGGAATGGTCCCGGCGGACAGCACCGGGTCTTCGGTCAGGTCGCCGTCGTGAATTTCTTCGTAAGTGACCAAGGACGTCTTGGCCGCATGAGCGATGGTGAACAGCTCGTGCCGCTTACCGACCCAGATATTCCCGTAGCGGTCCGCCAGGGGCGCATGGATCAACGCCACATCGGGCTTGATCGCCGGGACCAACAGGATCGGCCCGTTGCCTTGTTCCAGCGGATCGTCCACGACCTTCCAATCGTCGCGGTGCTTGGCAATGTCCGATCCGATCACGCCGCACAGGGGAATGAAGGGCACGCCCTTTTCCGAAGCCTGCAACGCGGTATGAATGGCGGGACAGGTGCTGTCCTTCATCTTCAGGCTGCCGTCCAGCACGCCACGGGTAAAGCTGGGGGCCAATCCGGCCTCGCCCAGGCTGACCGCCGCGGCTTCCATCGTCTTGACGCATCCGGCGCCGATCAACAGGTCCGCCGCCATGCCGGAAACCGGCACCGCCAGAACATGCAGGTCGCGCACGCCGCGGCGCACCAGGGCGCGGATCAATTCCATGGGAACGAAGCTGTAATCGGGCGGCAGCACGAGCAAACCGCCATCGGGCACCTGTTCGGCCAGGGCCGCGACATCGGTCGGGGTCATTTCGGTGGTCATTTTTATTGGTCCGTCGGTGGATGTTTCTGCCGACAGGGTGTCACAGCGGGCAAGGCCCGGTCAATCGCCGCAGACCGAAAGCCCTTGAATCAGGCGGCGTTGACGACCGGTTGGCCGGCCTTTTTCCAGGCCTTCAACCCGCCGTCCAGGACCGAAACCTTGTTCAGGCCGTTCTTGCGCAGGATACGCGCGGCGCGGGCCGACAACTGATCGGACTTGCAGACCACCAGAACCGGCGTCTCGGCGTATTGCGCCAGGTCCTGTTTGATGTGCCGGATCCGCCCCATCAGATCGATCAAGGGCAGGTTCAGGGCATCCTTGATATGGCCGTCGCTGCCGGAAAACTGACTGGGCGCGCGAACATCGACGACCAGCACATGGGGGTTGGCGTCCAGTTGCGCCCGGGCTTGGTCCGGCTTCACGTACGGAACGCCGGAAATCCAACGGGGAATTCGCCGCCCGATGAAATAGGCGAGGACGACCAGCAACATGCTGGTGATCATGCGTTGATCGAATTGGAAATTCTGCAGATCCATGGCGCTGAGGTCTCGGTTCCGGTGCGTCTGTCTAAGGCAGGGTTATTCGTCGTTATCGCCGCTGTCGTCGGCGAATTCGGACGGCAGGCCGACCGCGCCGCGCCGGTCCGATCCGGCAAGTCTGGCGCCGCGCAGGTCCGCGTTGGTCAGGTCGGCGTCCAACAGGCTGGCGCCGCGCAAATCCGCATCACGCAAATCCGCGCCCCGCAGGTCCGCCGATTCCATATCGGCGTTGCGCATATCCGCGCCGTTCAGCTTGGCTTCGCGCAGAATGGCATGCTCCAGATTGGCGCGAACCTTCCCGCCCTGCGCCTTGGTCGAGATGATGACATCGGACAGCAATGCCCCGACCATGTTGGCTTCCGCCAGGTTGGCGCGGCTTAGCTTGGCCCCACGCAGATCTGCCCGCGCCATGTTGGCCCGGCGAAGGTCGGCGAACGACATATCGGCCATCAGCAATTCGGACCGCGAGAAATTGATCTTCTGCAAGATCGCGAACGAAAAATCGGACGCCGCCAGATTGACCCCGGACAGGTCCTTACCCGTCAGATCGGTCTTCGAGAACACGGCTCGACGGCCGTCGGTCCCATTGGCCTCGACCCATTTGGCATGGAGCAGCACCGCTTCCTGCAGGCTCATATCCATGTCTTCGACGCGTTTGGCCAGATAGGCCACGTCCAGATTGACCTTGGTCAGGTCCATGTTGTCGAAGATCGCGCCCACCAGGTCCGCGCCCGACAGGTCCGCATTCGACAGATTGGTGTTGTTGAACACCGCCCCGTGGAAGATCGCGCCGGAAAGGTTGGCGTCGGTAAAATCAGCCCCTTCCAAATCGCAGCCGGTCAGGTTCGACAAGGACAGGTTGGTGCGGATGAATTTGGCGTTGCGCAGGATGCAGTCGGTCATGTCGGTCTGCACGATCATGGAATCGGAGACCTTGGCCCCCGTCATGTCGGCGCCGCGAATGGTCGCTTTCTCAATCCCGCCGGTGGCGTCTTCGTGAATGACCGGAACCAGATCGCCGCCGCCGCGCTTGGGCTTCAACAGCACCCCATCGCGCATGTCGGCATCGACCAGCGAGGCGCCGGTCAGGTCCGATCCAGCAAGGCAGGCCCCGCGAATATCTGCCTTGTCCAGGATCACCCGCTTCAGATTGGTGAACCGCATGTCGGCGGCGAACAACACCGCCCCTTCCAAATTTGCGCCCGAAAGGTCGCAATGGCAGAACAGCGTGCCGGCGCATTCGATCCGCGCCAGATTACGGCCTGCCAGATCAAGATAGCTCAAGTCATACATGGACAGGGTCGCCCGCTCGCCACCGGTGCGACCGTTGGCGAACAGCATGTGTTTGTTGAGAATCTCATCCAGCTCCTGCTGGGAGATTTTCTTCCAGTGATGATCGCCGAATTCGCGTGAATCCTGCAGCGTCATCAACACACTCCTATCCAGCGCCCTGAGCCCCAGGGCGTCGATGTTTACGCGTATCAGACCAGAATATAGGTAGCGCCATGTAAACGAAGGGTAAATCTTCGCGCTTAGCGGGAAGAATTACATATAGCGGCGATTGCTCCCAGCGCCTTTTGTGGCTATCAATCGCCCATGAACGGCACAGCCCCCAAAGACAGCAAAAATCCCCAGCCGGTCCACGTTATCGGCGGCGGCCTCGCAGGCTCGGAAGCGGCCTGGCAACTGGCCCGCGCCGGCGTGCCGGTGGTTTTGCACGAAATGCGCCCGGATCGGGCAACCGACGCCCATCAAACGGATTCCCTGGCCGAACTGGTCTGCTCGAATTCCCTGCGCTCCGACGATTATGAAACCAATGCTGTCGGCCTGCTGCACGAGGAAATGCGCCGACTCGGCTCGCTCATCATCCGCGCGGCGGACGAACACCGCGTGCCCGCCGGGGCTGCCCTGGCGGTCGACCGCGAAGGCTTTGCTCAAGCCGTCACTGAAGCACTGGAAGCCGACCCGCTGGTCACCATCGAGCGCGGCGAGATCGACGGCCTGCCGCCTGAAGACTGGTCCAGCGTGATCATCGCGACCGGGCCCCTCACCTCGCCCGGGATGTCCCAGGCCGTCTGCGAGCTGACCGGACAGGACCAACTGGCGTTCTTCGACGCCATCGCGCCGATCATCCACAAGGACTCGATCAACTTCGACGTCGCTTGGTTCCAAAGCCGCTACGACAAAGGCGACGGCAAGGATTACATCAACCTGCCGATGACCCGAGAGCAGTACGAGGCCTTCATCGCCGAGCTGCTGGCCGCGGAAAAACACGAATTCAAGGAATGGGAAAAGGACACGCCCTATTTCGAGGGCTGCCTGCCGATTGAGGTGATGGCCGAACGCGGCCCGCGCACCCTGTCCTTCGGCCCGATGAAGCCGGTCGGCCTAACCAATCCGAACGCCCCGGACACGCGCATGGGCGCGGTGGTGCAACTGCGCCAGGACAATGCCCTGGGCACGCTCTACAACATGGTCGGGTTCCAGACCAAGCTGACCTATGGCGAACAGGTCCGCGTGTTTCGCACCATTCCCGGCCTGGAAAACGCCGAATTCGCCCGCCTGGGCGGCATTCACCGCAATACCTTCATCAACAGCCCGACCTTGCTGGACGGGGCGCTGCGCCTGAAAAGCCAGCCGCGCCTGCGCTTCGCCGGTCAGATCACCGGTTGCGAAGGCTATGTGGAAAGTGCGGGGATCGGCCTGTTAGCGGGCCGTTTCGCCGCCGCCGAACGGCTGGAGCGGGAGCCGTCCATTCCCCCGGCCACAACCTCTATCGGAGCGCTGTTGAACCATATCACCGGCGGGGCTGAGGCCGAGACCTTCCAGCCGATGAACGCCAACTTCGGCCTGTTCCCGCCCCTGCCGACCGACGACCTGCCGAAAAAGCAGCGGCCGCGCGGACGCGATCGTAAAATCCTGTTGTCGCAACGGGCGTTGGAAGACCTGACGGCCTGGCTCAGCGACGCCAAGGAAGCAGCCGAGTAAACCGGCCCTTGCGACGGTCGTTACCGTCGCCCCCCCGCACCGCCGCCAAGTCCGCGGCAACCCGCGCCATCACCGCCGGCCAATCACCGAACGTAGACTGTCGATACAATCGCATGGTTGGGTACCAGGGGCTGTCGTCTCGATCCACCATCCAGCGCCAATCCGGCACCTTCGAAAGCATCGTCCAAACGGGCTTGCCCAACGCCCCCGCCAGATGCGCAACCGAGGTATCGGCGGTGATCACCAGATCAAGGCATTGGATCGCCGCCGCCGTGTCGGCGAAATCCGTCAGCAAGGCCGACAGATCGACCGCGCCATCCGGCACGGAGCGCAAATTCGCCGGTGTATCGTCGCGCAGCTTTTGCAGGCTGAACAATGTTGTTCCCGGAACGCCCGCCAACGCAGAGAACAACCCGGGCTCAATCGCCCGTTTCCAATCGTGCGCGTTAGTCGGACTTCCGGTCCAGGCAATCCCGACGCGCAGTCCGTCATGCCCTTCGATCACCGGGCGGAACCGCGCGACGTCCTCGTCGCTGGCGGTCAGGTAAGGAACATCCTTCGGCAGCGCCGAAAGCTCGGCCCCCAGCAAGCGCATGCAGGACATGGCGGGGACGTACGAATCAAAGGCTTCGCGATGGACCTTCTCGCCGATTACCTCGACCGCCCCGCCCAAGCTTTTCATCAAACGCTGCAAGGGCGGTTTGCAAGGCATAATCACCTGGGCGCAGCGCCCAGCGACCAAAGGCGCATAGCGGGCGAATTGGATCGCATCGCCAAAGCCCTGTTCGCCAAAGAACAGAATGCGTTTATCCGCCTGGGATGATCCGTCCCAATAAGGCTGCGACGTGTCCGGCAAGCGCGCTTCTTTGGTCTTCCACCGCCACTCGTAGTCCTCGACCCCCGCGGCGGGGCCGTGCAGGGTCATCCGGATCATTCCCCTGCACATGCGGGCGTCGGCATAAGCGGGGTCGTCTTCGTTCAGCCCTGTGAGCAGGCTTTCATAGGCCGCCTCTGCTTCGGCGTAGCGCCCGGCTTCCCACAAAGTCTTTGCCCGGGCATGAGCGAACGACACCCGCGCCGGGTCAAGGCTGGTGGCTTTGTCGTGTGCCGCCAGCGCGGCATCGAAGTCCGCTGCCCGCCGTTCGACAACTGCCAACGCACCCCAGCCTTTGGCATCGTTTGGGGCCGCTTCGGCAATCTGTCGGGCAAAACCCCGGGCCGCCCGCCAGTCGCGCACAGCGACCGCCTCGGCCAGAGACTTTCGGGGATCATCGGTATTTTGGCGGGGCGGTTTGATCTCGAACGTTCGTCCGACCTTTTCAGGCGCCCCACCCATTCGGGAGATGGCGTCCTTGATCGATGCATCGTCCGGGGCAAGCACGGCGGCCTGCTTCAGGAAATCGAGCGCCGCGTCCCGCAGGCCGCAGCCCGCATAGAACTGAGCACGCTCCAACAATCGCTTAACGTCGCGTGATTGCCCTAGCTCGCTCATCCCCCGCCCCTTCAAGCGCCGTCAATATCGGCCGCGCAAGCGCGCCGCCAACAGCACCAGCGGACGCAGACCGTCAACGCGGATCACCGTATGGGCGAAAGGATCGTATCCGGCCTTAGCCAAGCGCTTCAGGTCGCGCGCCGCCAACCGCGCCGGAAGCAACGCCGGAAGCGCCGCGCGCGACGGTTTGTAGCGCCTAGCCTGGGCCAGCGCCGCCGCCGCACGCGCAGCGACTTGTCTGATCACAGACGTCAGCGCGGCTTCCTGATCGACCGGCCCCCTGTCTCGCAACTTGCTCAAATCCAAGCCTGCCCCTGCGCAAAGGTCGGCAGGTAGACGCACCACGCCGCTGCGCAGATGAAACGGCACGGCGCGAAGAATACCGGTCAAGGCCTGAGCCTGAGCAATGTCGGCAGCGGCATCCTTGGCCGCGCCCATGTCTTGCCCCAGAACCTGCAACGCCAGACGCAGGACCGGCCCAGCCGTCCGTTCCGCATGGTCTTCCAACGCCGCCATGTCGGCGGGCGGCTGGTCCGCCAGATCGTCCTCGCGGGCGTCCAACAGTTGTTCCAGCAACCCCCGATCCAAGCCAAAGCGCCGCACCGCCCAGGACAAAGGCTCGGCCACGGGATGTTTGGGGGGTATCCCGGCGAAAATGTCGTCCAGCCTGTCCCGCCACCATTGCAGGCGCATCCGCCCGATCAACTCCTCGGACACGGTTTCCCGCACACGGGCGATTTCCAGGTTGAAGGCGTAGAGCGCCAACAATCCCTCGCGCGCCTCCGGCGGGGCCAGCAAGGCCGTCAAATATCGATCGTGATCGTCCCGGCGCAGTCCGTCGGCCAATTCCGCCAATGCCGCCTGATCGGGGGTGATGTCGCGATCCATGCTGTCGTGCCCTTCAACGGGAAACGGGGCGCCCGAAAAGGACGCCCCGCCGTACTTTGATGCGATCCGGCGCCGATTAGGCAGCCAGATTCTTCGCCGCAAATTCCCAGTTGGCCAGGTTGTCGAAGAAGACTTCCAGGAACTTCGGGCGGGCGTTCTGGTAATCCAGATAATACGCATGCTCCCACACGTCGCAGGTCAGCAGCGGCTTCAGGCCCTTGAGCTGCGGCAGTTCGGCATTCGCCGTGCTGACAACGTCCAGACCGCCGTCGGCCTTCTGAACCAACCAGGCCCAGCCGGAACCGAACTGCGTGGCGCCCGCACCCGTAAACTTGGTCTTCAGGTCGGCCAGGCTGCCGAAGCTTTTGTCGATGGCGGCGGCCAGGTCACCCGACGGGGCGGCGTAGTTCGGCGTCATCGAATTCCAGAAAAAGGTGTGATTCCAGACCTGGGCTGCGTTGTTGAACACGCCCATTTCCTTCTTTTCGAAGGCGATCTTGGAAATCTCGACCAGATCCTTACCGGCGTAATCCGTACCTTCGATCAGGTTGTTCAGATTCGTCACATAGGTCTGGTGGTGTTTGCCGTGGTGGAAATCGAAGGTCTGCGCCGACATATGGGGGGCCAGGGCATCCTTGGCATAGGGAAGGTCGGGAAGCGTAAAGCTCATGGTTTTTTCTCCTTTAGAATCCTCAGTACACCATTCAAGCGCGCAGCGCGGGGGGTCGTAACGCGCAATGCCCGCGGCGATACCCGTTCATACGCTACCTTGGCGTCACCTGCACCCCTTGTTCACAGGGCGAAACGAAGATTTTTGTCTTGTTGGCCGGATTTCAAGGGCGGATTTCACGTCGTTACGTTTCCTATCCTGCGGCGAACGCAAAAGAACTGCACAAGACACCTAATTTTAGGTGATTGCCATGAGTCTTAGCGTTAAGGTTTCACTCTCATTGTATGCAGAGACAATAAAGGCCCGAAACCGGCATGCCCTATACCATCGACGTCCATGAGAATGGAATCTTTGTCCGCTACTTCGGTTTCGTATCCCCGGCCGATTTTATCGAAGCCCAGAAAGTTCTGCATAACCACCCGCACCACGATCTGAACAAGTTCGTGTTATGCGATTTCCTGGACCTGGACCCGGATTGCATTTGGGCGATGACGATCAGCACGACGGATCAAGTCGGCGAACACGACATCAAAGCCGATGTGAACCGCAACAACCTGAAGAAACTGGCTCTTGTCACGGACTCTGAAAAGGTCCGCGAACTCTGCCAATATTACACGGAAAGATACGTTCCCGCGCCGAATGTCGAAATTCAGATGTTTCGAACGGTGCCCCAGGCCTGGGCCTGGATCCGCAGCGATCCGGACTGCGCCTGACCCCGAAACGCGGACGCACGAAACGGTTCCATGCCCGGGGGCATGGCCGCAACAAAACGTCAGCCGTCAGCTTTAGGCCGAAATGCTTGTCCCGCCCAACGCGCTCAGCGTATAGGCCGCTGCCTGAACATCGGTGGCGCGATGGCGACCGATGGCGTCGGCGATGTCTTCGAAGACCATGGAGACGAACTCTTTCCGGCCTTCGCGCAATTCGTCGGCGGAGAATGCGGGAATTTCCCGATCCGCGCCAAGAATGGCGTTCAACGCCGCCGTGACCGCAGGGTCTTCGGCAGGTTCTTCGTCCGGCAGTCCATCCGACAGGGCTTCGAGCTTCTTCTGCGCTTCAGTCACCGCAACCTCGGCTTGCGCCAAGGTATCTTCGAGAGCCTTTTGCCCTTCCGTATCGCCGGCGGTGGCCAATTCGTTCTTACGGGCCGCGATCAAGCGGTCCAAGAACGGAGCGGCTACCTTGATATCGGACAAGAGCGCTTCCAAAGCGGCACCGGAAGCCGGAGGATTTTCCTCGGCATCGGCGAACGCCTGGCTCAGGCCTTCAAAAACGGTGTTCAGCGCCTGTTCCGCCGAAACCTCTCCTGTTTCGTCACCCGCGAAAATCTTGGGTAGACGGAACGTCGCGGCCGGACCTTGAGCCTGTTCGCTTTTCGCAGACTCGTCGGTTGCGCCCGCTTTAGAGGCGTCTTTTGGAGGAGGAGCAGGACGATTGACAAGCTGGGGGTTCAAGCCCCCTACTTTGGTAACGTCGGTCATTTCTCTTCCACAGTTCCCCCTAGGGGGGAACAGTCCTTCTGGATCGTTTTCCCGTTCTGGGATTCGCTAGAACCCTTCTGGAACTGGGACAGTATAGGGAAAAGGTCAAGAAAAGAAAAGTAAGACCGTACGTCTTAATCGACGGCCAGAATCGCCGCCGCCGCCCGACGATCTTCGCCCAACAGCACATTGAACGTCCGACAGGCCGCGCCCGTATCCATCCATTCAACGGCGATGCCCCGGGCCCGCAAATCCTGGCGCAATCCCTTCGGCGGCGCCACGAAGGCCGCGCCACATCCGATGATGAGAATTTCCGTCGCCTTCTCCGGCGCGTCGGGGCCGGTCAAAGCCGCATGCAGCGCCGCCGCGTCCAAGTCCGCAACGGTATTGGCGCCCCATGCCAGGCACTGGTCCGGCCAGATCAGAATGGATGTTTCGAACAACTCGCCGGCGACGCGAAACCGCCCGTCCCCGTAGGACTGGATGACTTTCCGGCCCGCGGGAACAAGGGGGGTTACATCAAGACCGGACATGATTTCAGGAGGCTTCCGCCGTCCCTTCCGTGCTTTCATCGGCCGCACTACGCGCCCGCGCCGCAACGTTGGTGTACAGCAGCAAGGGCGAAGCAACGCAGATCGACGAATAGGTCCCGACCACGATGCCGAAGATCATCGCGAACGAGAAATCGCGGATCACTTCACCACCCAGGAAGAACAAGGCCAGCAAGGCGACCAGGGTCGTCAACGAGGTCATCAACGTGCGCGACAGAGTGGCGTTGATCGACTCGTTCAACAGATCGACCACGGGCTTGGACTTGAACCGGCGCAGGTCTTCACGAATTCGGTCGAATACGACCACCGTATCGTTGATCGAATACCCCGCGATGGTCAGCACGGCGGCAACCGTCGACAGGTTGAATTCCAACCCCAGCAACGAGAACATGCCCAGCGTCAGGAACACGTCGTGCATCAGCGCCAGCACGGCGCCCAGGCCGAACTGCCATTCAAAACGCAGCCAGATGTAGATCAGCATGGCGACCATCGCCGCGCCGACGGCCAAGACGCCATCCAGCAGCAATTCGGACGACACCTTCGGGCCGACGAATTCGACACGTCGGTAATCGACGCCTTCGCCCAAGGCCCCCTTGACCGCGTTGACGGCGGCTTCCTGCGCCGAGGCATCGCCTTCCTGCGCGCCGATGCGGATCAACACGTCGCTCGGCTGTCCGAATTCCTGAAGGCTGACTTCGCCCAGGCCCAGACCGCCCAATTCCTTGCGCATCTTGCCCATGTCGGCGGCCTGCGGCATGCGGACCTCGATCAGGATCCCGCCCTGGAAATCGATGCCGAAGTTCATGCCCTTGACCAGCACCATGGCGATGGAGGCCAGCACGGCGACCATGGACAAAGTGATGAACGCCTTGCGGAACCGCATGAAAGGAATGCGGGTTTCGTCGGCGACGAGCTTCAATAGACGCATGTCCCGTTCTCCTTCCCGCCCTTAAAGCGGCAGTTCCTGCGGCCGCGTGCGACGCAGCCAGGTTACGACCATCAAACGGGTCACCATGATCGCCGTGAACATCGACGTCGCGATCCCGATCGCCAGGGTCACCGCAAAACCACGCACCGGGCCCGAGCCGAAGGCATAAAGCAGGATCGCCGCGATCAACGTGGTGACGTTGGCGTCGACGATGGTGCTCAAGGCACGGCTGTAGCCCGCATCGATGGCGCTGAGCGGCGTTCGCCCGGCGCGAACCTCTTCGCGGATACGCTCAAAAATCAGCACGTTGGCGTCGACCGCCATCCCGACGGTCAGCACGATCCCGGCAATACCCGGCAGCGTCAGCGTCGCCTGGATCACCGACAGGATCGCCAAAATCAGCAACAGGTTGAAGAACAGCGCCACGTCGGCCATCACGCCGAACCGCCCATAGGCGAACAGCATGAACACGATCACCGCGATCATCCCGACGATACAGGCCGTTTCCCCGGCCGAAATGCTGTCCGCACCCAGGCTGGCGCCGACGGTCCGCTCTTCGATCACCTTGATCGGCGCGGGAAGTGCACCGGCACGCAGCAGCAACGCCAGGTCCTGCGCCGACTGCACCGTGAACGACCCGGAAATCTGACCGCTACCCGTAATGATCGGCTCGCGGATTACCGGGGCGCTGATGACCTTCTTGTCCAGGATGATGGCGAAGGGACGCCCAACGTTCTTGGTCGTGACCTCACCGAATTTCTTGGCCCCGCGCGCGTTCAGGCGGAAGCTGACGACCGGCTGATTGGTGCGCTGTTCGAAGCTTTGATGCGCATCGACCAAGTCTTCGCCCGACACAAGCACCCGGCGCTTGACCAGATAGGCCGGCTGACGGCCCATCGCGCGGTCTTCCTCGGTCGCTTCCAGCAGCAGGCTGCCCGGCGGCACGCGGCCCCGTTCCATCGCATCCGTCACGGAATTTTCGACATCGACCAGCTGGAACGTCAGTTTGGCGGTCTTGCCGATGATCGCCTTCAGGCGGTCCGGATCCTTCAGGCCCGGGACCTGAACCAGCACCCGGTTGTCGCCCTGACGCTGAATGGTCGGCTCGCGGGTGCCCGTCTCGTCGATACGACGACGCAGGATTTCGACCGACTGCTGCAACGCCGACTGGCGGCGTTCGACCAGGGTCGTATTCAGCGGCGCGATGGTGATCGTATCGCCGTCGGTGCTGACCAGCGCCCCCGGCTCGATCCCCTTGACCGCTTCGCGCGCCTTGGCGACTTCATCGGCCTTGGCCATGGTAATGACCACGCTGTTGTCGACCACGGTCAGCGACCGGGCGCGAAGCCGCGCGGTGCGCAATTCGGCCCGCGCGCTTTCTCCGATGCCTTCAAGGTACTGTTTGATGACCTCGTCGACCTCGACCTCCAACAGAAGGTGCGAGCCCCCCTGCAGGTCCAGCCCAAGGTTCACCTGTTGGCTGGGCAGCCAACCGGGAAGATTCTCAGTTGCCGATTTGGGCAGGAAATTGGGCGCGGAATAGGCCACGCCCATAAGGCAGACCACCACGACCAGGATAATCTTCCACTTAGGGAAATAAACCATGGGCGCTTTACCGAGGTGTCAGAGGAAAAGGAAATTCGAAGTCACGAGATGCTGCGGCTCAGCTATCTTTCTTGCCGCCGCCAAGCAGGCCGCGCAGGCCGCCCGCTTTCTTCTCGCTGCCGTCGTTGGCCGCATCGCCCTTGTCGGCGGTCTTGCCGCCGTCGGCCTGCGGTTCCGACTTGCTTTCGACGCCGGACAGCATGCTCTTGCGCACCTTGACCTTCACGCCTTCGGCGATTTCGACGACGACTTCGTCACCTTCGCTGACCTTGGTCACCGTGCCGACGATACCGCCACCGGTTACGACCTTGTCGCCACGGCGCACGGCTTCCAGCATCGACTTGTGTTCTTTCATCTTCTTCTGCTGCGGACGAATCAGCAGGAAGTAGAAGATCACGAAAATCAGGATCAGGGGCAGGAACGCCTCAAGGCCGCCACCGGCGCCGGCACCGGCGCCCTGGGCATACGCGGGCGAAATCAACATGCTTATCTCCTCATGCCCCTTGATTTAGCCAGGGGCGGTTCCAAGGTCCGTATTTAACGGGTCGTCATATTTGGGTGCGCCGGACTATACCCGCAAGCCCAGCCGTTGCAAACGCAAACCGGTGAATTTTTGCCCCCAATTCGCAACAGTTACGCCTACGCAAACGATTGACCAAATTCGCAGACGGCCTTAGTTTCCGCCCGCCATGACAGACATCGACATTTACAAAGTACTGGACCGCATCGCCGACGCCCTTGAGCGCCTTGCTCCGCCGCCGGCTCCCGACAACGACCTGACCGCCGCCGACGCCTTCGTCTGGCACGCGGATCGTTCCTGGCTGGAACCCGTGCCCAAGGTCAACCGGGTCGAAATGGACCTGTTGTGCGGCATCGACATGCAGGTACAGCTGCTGTCCGACAACACCCGTCGCTTCGCGGACGGCCTGCCCGCCAACAACGCTCTGTTGTGGGGATCGCGCGGCACCGGCAAAAGCTCGCTGGTCAAGGCCCTGCACGCGGAAATCAACGCGGACGAGCCGGGCTCGCTGCTGCTGATCGAAATCCAACGGGAAGAGATTCCCTCCCTGCCGACTCTATTGTCCCTGCTGCGCCCGTCGGGCCGCCGCTGCCTCGTGTTCTGCGACGACCTCAGCTTCGATACCGAAGACACTTCGTACAAGTCGCTCAAAGCCGTGCTCGACGGCGGGATCGAAGGCCGGCCGGACAACGTGTTGTTCTACGCCACGTCGAACCGCCGCCACCTGATCGCCCGCGACATGATCGAGAACGAGCGCTCGACGGCGATCAACCCCGGCGAAGCGGTCGAGGAAAAGGTCTCCCTGTCCGACCGTTTCGGTCTGTGGCTGGGCTTCCACAACGTCGATCAGCAAACCTACTTCCAGATGATCGAAGGCTATGCGAAGCGCTACGGCCTTGACGCACCGGACGTGGACCTGCGCAAGGAAGCCAACGAATGGGCCGTCACCCGCGGGTCCCGCTCCGGCCGCGTTGCTTGGCAGTTCATCCAAAACCTGGCCGGTCGCCTGGGCAAACCTCTGGACTAAGCCCTTTAGACTGAGCCGCTAACGCCTTTCCCGCCCTTCATGGTATGCTCCCCTGTCTTCTACGGGATGGGGGAACATGCCGTGACATCGGATGACGATCCGGATTGGCGTGCCAGCATTGAGGCGTTGAAGGAAATGGCCCATCACGTCGAGGGGCTACCGACCGCCGTCAAGCACATGATCGAGCAAGCCTGGCTGGCCTCTCAACAGGGGCAGGAAGCCATGGCCCGGGACCTGTTGGCCCAGGCCAAACGCAAGATGGAAGGCTGAGCCTCTCTTAGCCTTCAGGAAGCCTTTGACAGGTACTGCTGTGGATTGACCGCCTGCTTGTTCCGGCGCAGTTCGAAATGCAGCTGCGGCTCGCTGACCCCACCCGTATCACCCACGGTCGCGATCTTCTGCCCCCGCCGCACCCGGTCGCCCTTGGCGACGGCCAACCGGTCCGTATGGGCGTAGGCGGAAATCCACCCGTCGTCGTGCTTGATCAGCACCAGATTGCCGAACCCGCGCAACTCGTTCCCGACATAGGCGACGACGCCGTTTTCGGTCGCCAGGACCGGTGTGCCTTTGGGGGCGCGAATATTGATCCCGTCGTTGCGCAAGCCGCTGGCCTTGACCCCGAAACGGGAAATGATCCGCCCCTGCGCCGGCCAATGAAAGCCGCTGCCGCTGCGCTTCGGCGGGGTCGGCAGGACCTTGCGCGCCGCGGCGATCCGTTTTTCAGCGGGCGTGGCGCGGGTCGCCGTCGGCTCCGGCACGGACCGCGCCGTTGCCGCCGCCTGCCCCGGATCGGGACGATGCGGGGCCTTGACCGTTTGCAGATTGCCGGTCGGGATCAACAGGTCCTCGCCGACACGGATCGTATAGGGAGGCTGAATGCCGTTGATACGCGCCAGTTCATTCGGCTCGACATCGTATTTCTGGGCGATGGCGTAAACCGTTTCCCCGGCGCGGACCGTGTGTTGTCGACCGCGCGGCAGCACCAGCCGCTGATTGACATGCAGGACGTAAGGCGGCTCCAGGCCATTGGCCTCGATCAAGGCACGCAGACTGACCCGGTGACGACGGGAAATTGCATAAAGCGTATCGCCCTGCCCGACCCGCACCGCCGATGCGCCGACGAAGGTCAGGTCCCCGCCCGAACGGCGACGCTCGGAATTGGCCGAGGGGGCCGCCTGGCTGCGCGCCATTGAGGACGACGTCCCGCCCGTATCATCGCGCGGCGGCCATTCAGCCATACCGCAGGCGGCCAGGGACAGGATCAGCAGCACTGCCGCTGCACCTGTCATTGCTCGTCCTGCGTTCAACACTACCATCTCCGTTTCCGCCTTACGCCGGCTCGGCGACGCCCGCCACCAAGGGGACGAAGCGGACCTCGCCCATGTCTTCGATTTCCAGGCCCAGGGGGCCCTTTTCCACGCGGTACAGGCGCTGTTCCGCATCGGAGCCCTGCCCGCCCACGGGCACGATCATGATCCCCCCGTCGGCCAGTTGGGACAACAGCACCGGGGGAATGTCCTCGGCCGCCGCCGTCACGATGATCCGCTCGAACGGGGCCTGTTCCCGCCACCCCAGCGAACCGTCGCCCAGGTGCGTGGTGATGTTGGTCAGACCGAACCGGCGGAACCGGCGTTCGGCCTCGTCCTTCAGCCCTTTATGCCGCTCGATGGTGTAGAGACGGCGGCACAGCAGCGACAAGATCACCGACTGGTAGCCGCAGCCGGTGCCGATCTCCAACACCTTGGTCCGGTCGGTGACTTCCAACGCCTCGGTCATGCGGGCCACGACCCAGGGCTGGCTGATGGTTTGCTGATGACCGATCGGCAGCGCCAGGTTGCGATAGGCGCGGTCGCGAAAAGCATCGGGCAGGAATTGGTCGCGCGGCACTCGGCCGATGGCTTCCAAGACGCGTTCGTCGGCAACGCCCAATCGGCGCAAGCTGTCCAAAAGCTCCTGGCGCTCAGCAGCCAGGGCCATTTCCACGTCCGGTCGCCCTGCCGTCACCGAATGACCTCGCGGAGACGGTCAAGATCCCGCCCCGCCGTCAGGTCCAGCGTCAGGGGCGTGAATGAAATGACGTTGCGGCGGCAAGCATCCAGGTCGGTGCCTTCCTGGAACTTTTCCTCGTCGCGCTGCACGCCGACCCAGTAATAGGCCTCGCCGCGCGGATCGCGGCCTTCCTGAATTTCGCCGCCGATCTTGCGCCGCCCCTGGCGCGTGACCTCCATGCCCTGGACCTCGTCCGGGCGGCAGTCAGGCAGATTGATGTTCAACAGGTCGCCCGGGTGAAAGGCGTAGTCCGCCAGCTTTTCCAGAACCTTCGGCACCCATTGGACCGAGGTTTCCCAAATCACGTTGCGGTTGTCGTCATATTCCTGGGACAAGGCGACGGACGGAATGCCCAGCAACGAGCCCTCCATCGCCGCCGCGACCGTGCCGGAATAGTGCACGTCCTCGCCCAGGTTGCCGCCGCGATTGACGCCGGACATCACGATGTCCGGACGCAGGTCCTTCATCACCCGGTTGACGCCCAAAAGCACGCTATCCGTCGGAGTACCGTCGACCGCATAGCGATGGTCCGACACCTTGCGGATGCGCAGCGGGCGACGCAGGGTCAGGGAATGGCTGGTCGCCGATTGTTCGGTTTCCGGGGCGACGACCCAGACCTCGCGCGCCACGGCGCGCACGGCATCTTCCAGCACCTTGATGCCGGGCGCGTGAATGCCGTCGTCGTTGGAGATCAGAACTCGGGCGTCGGACAGGTCGATACGGCGCGCAGTCATGCCTTTGCGATTACCTCCAGGCCACCCATGTAGGGGCGCAGCACCTCGGGCACCTCGATCGAGCCATCGGCCTGCTGGTAATTCTCCAGAATGCCGACCATGGCGCGCCCGACGGCGACGCCGGACCCGTTGAGGGTATGAACGAAACGCGTCCCCTTTTCGCCCTTGACGCGGCACCGGGCCTTCATGCGCCGGGCTTGGAAATCTCCGCAGTTGGAGCAGCTGGAAATCTCGCGGTATTTGTCCTGCGCCGGTAGCCAGATTTCGATGTCATAGGTCTTGCGCGCACCGAAGCCCATGTCGCCCGTGCACAGGGTGATCACCCGATACGGCAGGCCCAGCTTCTGCAATACAGCCTCAGCGCAGCCGGTCATGCGCTCCAACTCGGCGTCGGAGTTTTCCGGCGCCGAAATCGTGACCATTTCGACCTTCTTGAACTGGTGCTGGCGGATCATGCCGCGCGTGTCCTTGCCCGCCGCCCCGGCTTCGGAGCGGTAGCAATCGGTCAGCGCCGCGAAACGGAACGGCAGGGTATCGTCATCGACGATTTCGCCCGCGACCAGATTGGTCAGCGGCACTTCCGCCGTGGGGATCAGCCAATAGCCGTTTTCCGTGCGGAACAGGTCCTCGGCGAATTTCGGCAACTGCGCCGTGCCATAGACGGCGGCATCGTTGACCAGGGTCGGCGGGGCAACTTCGGTCAGGCCGTGTTCGGCGACGTGGGTATCCAGGAAGAAGTTGGCGAGGGCCCTCTCCAGCCGCGCCAATTGACCGCGAAGTACGACGAAGCGCGCACCCGACAGCTTGGCGGCGTTTTCGAAATCCATCATGCCCAGGCCTTCGCCCAGATCGACATGGTCCTTCGGTTCAAAATCAAAGGTGCGCGGCGTGCCCCATTTGCGGACTTCGACGTTGTCGTCTTCGTCGGCGCCGTCCGGCACGTCGGCGGCGGGCAGGTTCGGGAACCCGGCCAGGGCTTCGTCCAGCTTCACCGAGGCATCCCGCGCCTCGCCTTCGGCGGCGGCCTGCGCGTCCTTGGACTCCGCGACCTTGGCGAGGATTTCCGAGACGTCCTCGCCCTTCGACTTGGCCATGCCGATCTGTTTCGACAGGGCATTGCGCTCGGTCTGGATTTCCTGGGCCTTGGTTTCGGCAGCGCGGCGCACCTTGTCCAGTTCCAACAGGTCCTGGGCGGCGGGCGGCAGCCCCCGGCGTGCCAGCCCCGCATCAAAGTCATCGGGGTTTTCACGGATCCATTTGATGTCGAACATCGCGCACTCTTCGGGGTTTTCGTTACGGAATGCGGACCAGCCGCCAACGCCGGGCGAACCAAGTCCGTCGCGCACTTATAGGCGGGCGAACACGCCCCGTCCAGGGTCGGCGGGGCGTTTCAACAGATCGATTGAATGCGGGAAAAAACCTTAGGGAACGGTGCCCGGCGGCGGCTCATCACCGTCCGCGTCTGCCGCAGCGGCTGGCGTGGGCTCATCCTCGTCGTCATCGTCTTCTTCGGCGTCCGGATCCTCGCCCCGCTTCTTTTCCACCAGTCGCGCGGACAGGATGGAAATTTCGTACAGCAGGATCGTCGGCAGGGCCAAACCGACCTGGCTGATCACGTCGGGCGGGGTCAGCACCGCCGCGGCGACGAAGGCCCCGACAATGGCGTACTTGCGCTTGGCCCGCAGGCCCTTGGAGGTAACGATCCCGATCCGGGCCATCAGGGTGATCACCACCGGCAACTCGAAACACAGGCCGAAGGCAAAGATCAACTGCATGACCAAGGACAGGTATTGGTCGACCTTGGCTTCAAGCTGGATCGGCAGCGAGCCATCGACGCCCGTGGTCTCGAAGCCCAGGAAGAACTTCCAGGCCATCGGGAAAATCAGGTAGTAGACCAGCGCGCCGCCCATGAAGAACAGCACCGGCGTGGCCACCAAAAACGGCGCCAGGGCGCGCTTTTCGTGCTTGTACAGGCCGGGCGCGACAAAGGCCCAGAACTGCATGGCGATGAACGGGAACGCAACGAACAGCGCGGCGAAGAACGAGACCTTCAGATAGGTGAAGAAAGCTTCGTGCAGGGCCGTATAGATCAGCCGCCGTTGCCCGCCCGACTGATGCATGATGTCGGCCAGGGGGTGAACCAGGAAGGCGTAGATATGGTCCGACACGCCGTAGGCCGCGAAGAACAAGACGATCAGCGCGACGAAGCTATAGATCAGGCGCTGCCGCAGTTCGATCAGATGCTCCAACAGGGGCATCTTGACCTCATCGGCGCCGTAGGCTTGCGGATCGTCGTCGCGGGCGGAGTCGGCCATCTTAGCTCTTCACCGTGTCGGTCGCGGCGCCTTCGGTCTTCGCGGGCTCGCCTTGTGCGGTTTCGACCGCGGGCGTATCGGCCTGCGCCGGCTTGGGCTCGGCCGTGGCGCTCTTGGCCGCATCCGCCTTGGTCTCGTTCATGGTGTCGCGGACGGTGCTGTCCAGGTCGGCGGCTTTCTCGATCTCGCCGTCCGGATCCAGGTTGTCCTTGATCTCTTTGGTCACGTCGTAATGCGCGATCTTGTTGGCTTCGCGGCGGATTTCATCCAATTCCACCTCGCGCGCGACCTCGTCCAACCCGGCCTGGAATTCCCCAGCCATGGAGCGGAGTTTTCGAATCGCCTGCATCACCGTACGCACCGCGCGCGGCAAATCCTTCGGTCCGATCACAATGATCGCAAGGATGGCGACGATGAACAGTTCCTGCCAGCCGATATCGAACATGGCGGCTCGGTGCTCCGTTGGACCCTAAATCAGATGAAGCGGGCCGGCCCCAATTCCAAGAGGCACGGGCCCACGTGGTTAGCTGGCGGCTTTGTCCTTTTCCGCCGATGCCGTGGTATCGGCCTTGTCCGCGTCGATCGTCTTGCGCTCAACCGTTGCGTCCGCCGGGGCCTCGTCGTCCTCTTTCATGCTTTTCTTGAACGATTTCAGGCCTTTACCGAAATCCCCCATGAGCCGCGAGATTTTGCCGCCGCCGCCGAACAGAACAAGGACGACGACCAGGACAACCAGCCAATGCCAAATGCTGAATGTACCCATTTTCTGCTTTCTCTTGTGGTTCTTACGAAGTGGGAGGTCGGATGATGGCAGATACGAAGATATGCCGCAATGCCCCCGGCCAGCCCCCCTGGTCCTACGAGTAGACCGGGATAGATGTAAGGCAATCACCTGCTCATGCAAGGCTTTTCGGCCCGTTTGGCGAATTATCCCACAGGATGCAATCCGTCGTCGGGATCCAAGGCGTCCTCGCTGTCGTCTTCGACGATATCGGCACCGCCCGGCGGCGGGGCATCCCCCTCTTCGCCGTCCTCGTCGGAGCCTTCCCCACCCCCGCCCAGCTCGCCGCTGGACCGATAGACGTTCAGCGCCGGGCCGGATTCGAGCAGGCCCATGGCCTTCAATTCCTTGATCCCCGGCAGATCGCGCAGGTTTTCCAGGCCGAAATGATCCAGGAACCCATCGGTCGTGCCCCAGGTCAGCGGCCGCCCCGGCGAATCCTTACGCCCGCGCGGCTTGATCCAGCCTTCTTCCAACAGGGTGTCCATGGTGCCCTTGCTGAGGGACACGCCACGGATTTCTTCGATCTCCGCACGGGTGATCGGTTGGTGATAGGCGATGATCGCCAGGGTCTCGACCGCCGCGCGCGATAGCTTGCGGGTGATCTCGATCTGTTTCGTCATCTGCGCCGCCAGGTCTTCGGCGGTGCGGAACGCCCAAGAGCCCCCGGCGTGGATCAGATTGACGCCGCGCCCGGCGTATTGGTCCTGAAGTTCCGCCAACAGGGCCTTAACGTTCGCATCCTCGGGCAGGCGGTTGCCCAGCACCCGTTCGGTCATCGGCTCGGCCGAGGCGAACAACACCGCCTCCAGCAGCCGCAGGTGATCGCGATTGATTTCGTCGCTCATGGCTTATTGCTCCTCGCCACTTTCGCTTGGCCCGCCTTCACTTGACCTATTTTCGCTTGCCCTATTTTCACTGGGCCCCTCTTCGCGCGGACGCAGATAGATGGGACCGTACGGGTCGCTTTGGCGAATGTTCACTTTGCCTTCCTTGGCAAGTTCCAGACTGGCAACGAAGGTCGAGGCCACCGCCGACCGTCCGAACAACCCACCGCGCAGTTCCTCGGGCAAATAAGACCACAGGGACTGCCAATCCGGGGCATGACCAAGCAGGCGGCGCAGGCGCTTGAGCGCGTCTTCGACCGTATAAACCTCGAACGGTTCGATGTGCAACGTCCGGTCGCCCTTGGTCCCCCGGCGCTTGGTCCGGGCATAGGCCTGCAGCAATTCGAACAGGTTGACGTCCAAAATCTGCTCGGTTTCGACCGCGTGCTTTTCCGGGGCGCCGCGCTGGAAGAACTCGCGCCCCAGCTGCGACCGCTCGGTCAGCAGCAGGCCCGCGTTCTGCATCGCCTCCAGGCGCTGCATCTGGAACGCCAGGGCGGCGGCCATTTCCTCACCGGTCGGTTCGTCCTCGCCGCCCAGGTCGGGCAGCAACAACCGCGATTTCAGATACGCGAGCCAAGCCGCCATGACCAGATAGTCGGCGGCGATCTCCAGGTTCTTGCGCTGGGCGGCGGCGATGAACGACAGGTACTGATCGGCCAGGGCCAGGATCGAGATATGGGTCAGGTCGAGCTTCTGATCGCGGGCCAGCGTCAGCAGCACGTCGAGCGGGCCTTCATAGCCGTCCAGATCGACCATGAAGACGACTTCACGGTGGACTGTCGGTGTTTCCGGCGTTTCGAAATCGTCGCTCATAGATTTCCCCAACTGGGCATTCGCCACCTGGCCTCCCTGCCCGCTCGCCGGGTTTTAGGCGAGTCCGAGCACGGCGAACAGAAAATTCATCAGCGCCTGGGCCGGAACCCCGACCAGCCACCAGAAGATATTCAGGTCCAAACCAATCTGTTCGCCGATGAACGGCAGCAGGAACATGCCGCCCAGGATAATCAGGATTCCAACCCGTTCCAACCTGGCAAGCGGGATGGCCAGGGCATCGGGCAGAATGCCGACGGCCACGCGCCCGCCGTCCAGCGGCGGGATCGGCAGCATGTTGAACACCGCCAGCACCAGATTGATCCAGACCGAATTGACCAAATTGTTGGCGACCCACTCGGCAGCGTCCGGCGGCAGCGAGGTCACGCTGGTCAGGGCCAGCGCCGACAGAAAGGCCAGGATCAGGTTCGAGCCCGGCCCGGCGGCGGCAACCAAGACCATGTCGCGGCGCGGACGGTTCAGGCGGCTGAAATTCACCGGCACCGGCTTGGCGTAGCCGAACATGAACCGCCCACCCGAAACCAGAAGCAACAACGCCGGCATCAGGATCGTGCCGAACCGGTCGACGTGCTTCAGCGGGTTGAAGGTGACCCGTCCCAGCCGGCGGGCCGTGTCGTCGCCCAGCATGTCGGCGATGAAGCCGTGCGATGCTTCGTGAAACGTGACGGCGAACAGCACGGGCAACACCCAGACGGATGCCGTGTACAGCAACCCGCCCAAATCGAATTCGTTCATCATCTGCTTACTCCGGCGCGGCCCGGCGCACGGCTTCCCCCCGGGCGAAGCGCGCCTGGGCCTGTTCCGTCAAAATATGGGTCGCTTCGGCGATCGGCGCCATCTCGGCCATGTCGCCATTGCAGTGCAGGACCACGTCACAGCCCGCCGCCAAGGCCCGCTTGGCGCGCTTTCCGAAATCACCGGATAGGGCGTGCATCGACAGATCGTCGGAGATCAGCAACCCGTCGAACCCGATATCATCGCGAATGACCTGTTGGATGACCGTTTTGGAGAACGTCGCGCAGTTATCGGCATCGACGGCGGTATAGACGACATGCGCCGTCATCGCCCAAGGTGCGACGTTCAGACGGCGGAACGGCTCGAAATCCGTTTTGCGTAGAACCTTCAACGGCGTTTCTACCACCGGCAAAGCCTTATGGCTGTCCACCGTGGCCCGGCCATGGCCGGGAATATGCTTGATCACCGGGGTCACGCCCTCGGCATGCAGGCCATCGATGATCACGTTGCCCAGGGTCGCGATGGCTTCGGAATTTTGCCCCAAGGCGCGGTCGCCGATGATCGGGTCCGCATCGGCCTGCGGCAGGTCCAAGACCGGCCAGCAATCGACGGTAATTCCCAGGTCCGCCAAATCGCGGGCGATGGCCCGCGCATTGACGTCCAATTCCGCCGCCGCCAATTTCGGGTCGTCCCGATACAGATCGGCGAAGACCGAGGCCGAAGGCCGTTCCGGCCAATGGGGCGGTTTCAAGCGCTGCACCCGCCCCCCTTCCTGATCGATCAGGACCGGCGCGAATTCGTCGCCAACGGTTTCGCGCAGGTCATTGACCAGGATGCGGACCTGATCCGGATCCTCGACATTGCGGGCGAACAGAATGAAGCCGAGCGGATTGGTCTCGGCGAAGAAACGCTTTTCCGCATCCGACAGACGGGGACCTTCGCATCCGAAGATCGCCGCCCGGGGCAACCCTTGAGGCCGGAATTTCATTTGCCGGGGGCAATCACAAGACAGCCCTGCCCGCGCTTGGACAGGGTGGCGCAGATCGACCGCGCCTGATCCTTACTTTGGGCCGGGCCCAAGCGGATACGGTAGAACACGCCCTTGGCCCCCAGGTCGGCGCGGACCACATGGACGGCCAACTTACCCAGGACATCGCTGTGTTTCTTCTTCAGGCGTTCGCCTTCGGCATTGGCCGCCGAGGCCGCGCGCGACGCCGCCAATTGCACCTGCCATCCGCTGGTCACGGCGGCGGTTGCCGTTTCGACCTTCGGCGCGGCTTTGGCGGCGGGTTGCGGCGCGGTCTTGACCGGTTCCGCCGGGACCGCCGGCGGTGGCGGCGGCGTGGCTGTTGCCTGCTGCGATTTCGGGACCAGGGCGATCGGGCCGCCCGAGGGCTGCGTCGGTGCCGCGGTGGGCGCAGGCGCCGGCTGTGGGGTCGGTGCCTTGGCCACCGTCTGCGCCGGTGCAATGGCCGCGCTGGTCACCTGTTGCGGCGCGACCGGCTTGGGTGCGGGCGGCGGCGCGGCGGGCAGCAAGGGTTCGGCGGCGGCCTGTTCGGCGGGCGGGGCTAGGTCCTTGCCCGCTGCGACAGACGGGGTCGGCGGCGGCGCGCTCGGCTGGGCCGGGGCCTCGGCATGGGGCAATTCCTTCGCCTGCTCCGGCGGCGGCAACAGGTTTTCGACCCGGCCGGTCGGGGCCTCGCCCTGCATGCGTTTGTTGATATCGTAGTCGCGGAACGGGATTTCCTGTCCGCCCGGATTGGCGGGGCGTTCCTTGATCGGCCCGGCGGCGGCATGGACGGTCGGCACCTGACCGCCGTCGTCGCCCCCCAAACCGGCCAGGCGATCACCGAACAGGAATCCGCCCAGTCCGGCCCCGGTGATCAGGATCAGCACCAGCAGCAGCCAGACCGTGGTCGGCACACGGCGGCGGCGCTTGGGTTCCGGTTCGAACTCCAACGCGTCCGAAGCGGAGACGCGGATATCGCTATTGGGCCGGCGGGCCATGGTCGATCCCTCGAAACTTTTTACGTGCTTACCGTCTGCCGTCTGCGTCGTCGACGTTGCCCGTTTAGGACGTCCGCGCGTGCAGGTCAAACAGGCGGCGGTGTTCTTCCCCGGCGTAACGGTCGGTCATGCCGGCGATGAAATCGCAAAGGTGCTGCGCCGTCGCCTGTGTTTCCGGGCCGTCAACCTTTGCCCGCCACTCGGTCGGCAGGCATTCCGGCTCGCGGATCAGCAGGCTGAACAGGTCCTTGACGACGCGGCGCGCCTTGCTGGTCATACGGTTCAGCTTGTAGTGCCGGTACATGTTTTCGAACAAGAACTTCTTCAGCGCCGCATCCCATTCGCGCATGTCGTCGGAAAACCCGACCACGGGGCGGCCCAAATGGCGCACGGCCTCTGGGCTGTCGGGCTTGCCGTCGCCCAGGCGACGCTGCGTCTCGTCGATCACGTCGGTCACCATATCGCCGATCATGCGGCGGACGGCTTCGTGAATGTGGTGCGATTCGTCCAGGTCCGGCATCTCGCGCCGGACTTCGAAAAAGATCCGCCCGACGAAGGGCACATCGATCAAATCGTCGATGGTGAACAGCCCGGCGTTCAGGCCGTCGTCGATGTCGTGATTGTTGTAGGCGATGTCGTCGGCGATGGCCGCGATCTGCGCCTCGGCCCCGGCGTAGGTATGAAGCTCCAGGTCCTGAAGTTCCTGGTATTCGGCGATCGCCCGGGGCAGCGGCAGGTTGCCGCTGTTGATCAGGGGGCCATTGTGCTTGACCACCCCTTCCAAAGTTTCCCAGGTCAGGTTCAGGCCGTCGAACGCCGGATAGCGTTCTTCCAGCTTG
>CAXGUG010000036.1:0-31242 GCA_964012715.1 uncultured Rhodospirillaceae bacterium
AGGTCGCAGGTTCAAATCCTGCCGGGGTCACCAGCCGCCCGGGCCACAGCCGCATGTAAACCGAAAAGCCCCGCCGGATCGGCGGGGCTTCGTCGTTTCAGCGTCATTCAACCGGATCAGAATTCCGACGAGACGGACAGGCGGACCGTGCGGGGCGCGCCCGGCGAGATGTATCCCGGGTAATAACAGGATGCCCAGTAATTGCTGTCCAACAGGTTGTCGACGTTGAACCGCACCGTAAAGGGATGAACCTCGGGCCGGTCGACCTCATAGCGCACCCCGATATCGAGCCGCGTCCAAGCCGGAAGGCTCTGCGAGTTCGCATTGTCGATATGTTGTTCGCCGGTAAAGGTCGCCCGTCCGCTAAGGGTCAGGCCGGGCACGAACGGCGTATCCCATTCCAATCCCATGTTGACCTGGATCGTCGGGACGCCCGGCGCGCCGTTTCCGTTGTTGGCGCCGTCGGCCGTCCGGGTCAACGTCGCGTCGGTCAGGCTCAGGCCGCCCAACAGCCGCAGGTCGTCACGAAGATTTCCGAACAGGGACAACTCCATCCCACGGTTCCGTTGTTCGCCGCCCGCGGTGTAGTTGTTGGACCCGTCGACCGCCCCCGCAGGCCGGGTGATTTGAAAGAGGCTGAGCGACGTCGCGACGTCGCCCCAATCGACCTTCACCCCTGCCTCGATCTGTTTCGAGATGTAGGGCGGCAGGTTCTCGCCCGCGTTGGCATAGGTGCTGCCGACGACCGCCCCTTGCTGCAAGCCTTCGATGTAATTGCCGTAGACCGAGATCTTTTCCCACGGCTTGGCGACGAAACCGACAGCTGGCGACACCGCGCTTTGATTGTAGGACGAGGTCACCTGCCCCGTGGTCGCGCTGAAGTTCTGCGCTTTCACGCGCTGCACGCGAGCCCCAAGGATCAGTTGAATGCGGTCGTCATAGGCAGACAGCACATCGCCGAACGCCAAGCTGACGAATTCGGATTCCGCCGTCTTCGGCGTTTCCAAATCCGCGGTGCCCGGTGTGGCGGACGATGCGGGGTTATACAGGTTGGATGCGATCGCTCCGCCGATGGTTTCCGATCCGCTCGATTGGCTGCGGTAGAACCGCGTCGCCGCGACGCTGACTTCGTGGCCGATCGGGCCGGTTTCGAGTTCGCCGCGCACGCCCGCCTCTTGGGTATTCGTGTCGTAGACATATTCCAAGTGGCTGGGCGTGGCGGACAGGTCACCGTCTGAATTGGTGACCGAGGGGAAATAGGTCAACCGTCCCCAATAGGTGCGCTTGGCACCGACCGCGGCATGGATCGTCCAGTCCGGCGTCAGGTCGAACTCGGCCCGGCCGGCGCCGAAGAAATCTTCCGTATCGACCCAACCCCAGGGGAAGAACCAGTTGGACGATGCATCCGGCACGCTGGGCACCTCGACACCGGTTCGAATATTCGTCACCAGGGAGGGGGCGTTGATGTTCTGTAGCTGATAGCCCAGGTCCGCCGACAGACGCAGGCGGTCGCCCTGGTAATCCAAACCGGCGAACGAGGTCACGAAGGTTCGCGACTGATCATCGACGGCGGTGTCGCCGTCTTCCAGGCTGGCGTTCAGGCGAACGCCGAATTCGTTGTCTTGACCGAAGCGACGCCCGACATCGGCCAGGGCGCCGAATTGCGTCTTCCCGGCGTAGGTCGCGGTCGCCTTGGTGATCGGTTCCGGCCCGGCGCGCTTCGGTGTGATGTTGATGGTGCCGCCAACGCTGCCCAAGGGCTGCATCCCGCCCAACATCGCGCTGGGCCCTTTCAGGACCTCGACCCGTTCCGCCAGCCCCATGCCGACGTTGAAGGTCGGGGCGATCCCGTACAGCCCACCGAATGCGACGTCCTGGTTGCTGGCTTCGAACCCGCGAATGACCAAGGGGTCGGTGTAGCCACCACCCGGCCAAGTCGCGCGCACCGCCGGGTCGTTGGCGACGACGTCGCGAACCGTGCGCGCCTGCTGATCCTCGATCACCTTGGACGTAAAGCTCGTTTGATTGAACGGCGTGTCCATCATGTCGCGATTGCCGAGCAGACCCAGCTTGCCGCCGCGCGCCACCTGTCCGCCGGCGTATTCCGGCTGCAGGTTTCCGATTTCCGCCCGCCTTGGGGCGACGCGCCCCTCGATGGAGACAGTCCCCAAGGTCAAACGGTCCACCCCAGCCGAGCCGCCGGGTGCCGCGATCGTTACCGTGTCGTCGGCCGAGAACCGATAAGTCAGTCCAGTCCCGGAAAGCAGTTTCCGCAATGCCGCTTCCGGCGTCATCGTGCCGGTCACGCCGGGTGACTTCAGATCGCGGGCCACCGCCGAGGGATACAACACCTGAAGCCCGGCGTGTTCGCCAAAGGCCATCAGGGCCCCCGCCAAGGGTCCCGCCGCGATGTCGAAGGAAAGGCTCGCATCGCGCTGAGCTTGCGCCGCCTCAACCGCGGCAACCGCCTTGTCCGCCCGAACCGTGGTCGGCAGGCCACCCACCATTGCCACACCCGCCATCAAGGCAGCTGTGCTGACGGACAGTTTAAAAATTCGCCCCTTGCCGGTCATCTGTGTTGGTCCTCGTCCTTTTTTTCTCTCAGTTGAAAATGCATTGCATTTGCATTTCATGTGATGAGAAGACGACGTAAGGACCAAGGCACCTCACCCCCTAGACCGAGAAAATTCAGATCCGGGGATCAGGCGCTTCGCAACACGACCAGATAGGGCGTGAACCGCGCCTCGCGCACGGGCAAGGATTGGACGATTGCATTCAGAACCGCGTCGGGTTCGTCGATGTTGAACACCCCGTCGATCCGCAGGGCCGTCAGGGCTTCGTCCCAGATCACGATCCGTCCCTTGCGATAGCGGTTCAGGTCGGCGACGACGTCCCCCAAGGGTCGCTCCCGAAACACCAGGCGCCCGCGCCGCCAAGCCGTATCGGCGGCGATATCTGCGGCCATCGGCGTGCCCAGGTTATGTCCCCGGTAGGAAACGCATTGCCCCGCCGTTAGCCGAACATGATCGCCGCCGCCGTCGGGCGAACCCATGAAAACCGTGACCGCGCTTTCCTCGACCGTCACGGACGTATCGCTTAGCCGACGATGCACGGTAAATGCCGTTCCCAGGGCCCGTACCGTCCCACCGCCGCAGACCACGTCGAAGGGACGATCAGCGTCCTGCGCGACGGTGAAGGTGGCCCGGCCGGCCAACAGGTGTAGTTGCCGTGTCCGCTCGGTGAACCGAAACGCGACAGCCGTTTCCGCATCCAAGTGGATGGCCGAACCGTCCGGCGCTGTAACCGTTTTTCGCTCACCTGTGCCGGTGCGCACGTCGCTGTCGATCACGGCTTTGACCTCGTCGACCGTCACCCCCGAAGCAACGACAAGCCCCGCGCAGGCAGCCGCGCCGGCCACCCCCGCCAACATTTGCCGGCGCGACACGCGTCGGGATGTAGACGGGCGGGACGACCGGTGTCGGGGATCGGGAACGGAATCCAGATCCGACCATAGGTCTTCCAGCTTGTCATATTCGATCCGGTTCGCCGCATCGGCGCGCAACCAGGCGGAGAAGGCCAGGTGTTCGTCTTCTGTGGCCGCGCCCGAGTTCAACCGCACAAACCAGGCAAGCGCCTGGTCACGGGGCGAACGATTCGGCTGGTTGGAAACTGGCATCTGCATTCAACGATTGAGAACGACTAGCTGTTTTCGAAATCCGGTAACGGCGAACGACATCTCCGCCCGACGTAAAGACGACCAAGCCACCCTTGATCCGCACCCCTGGTGGAAATTTTTTTGAAGAACCGATCAGGACATCACGCGATCCCGGCAAAATGCGAGCGCCCGCATCACGTGCTTTTCCACCATGCTGCGCGAAATTCCCAGCTTCTCTGCGATCTCGGCATGGCTCAGGCCATCGAATTTATGCATCAAAAACACTTCGCGCTGACGGGGCGGCAGTTCGTCAATCACTTCAGCCAGGAGACGCACGCGCTGACGCTGGGCCAGGACGTCCTCCGCCGACGGCTCGCCGCTGTCGCGATCCTCGCCCAATTCGGATGCGACGAAGCGCTTGTCTCTACGCCCGTCCGCACGCAGCCGATCCAGGGCGATGTTGTCGGCGACACGGAACAAATAGGCCCGCGGATTGCTCAAATCGGGAACCGTTTCCAGGCCCTGAAGGCGCAGGTAAGTATCGTGCACGACATCGCGCGCAGCGCCGGGCGACCCCAGGCGGCGCGTCAGATAGCCCGTCAGTTCTTCGTAGTGAACCTGAAGCAAGCGCAGCAACGTGACGCGGCCGTCGCCGGTCATGATCAATCCCCCAATCCCCGCCGCCGAAAATCGAGTAACGGCATAGATGCGATGGGCAGATTAAATCAGATGCGAATGATTCTCAATTACTAACGATCAAGTCGACCAACCAACCGGCCTCGACCCAGTCCCGAAGAAAGACCGCCGCCTGTTGCGGCGCTGCGTCATCCAGGCCGTCTTCGGCAAGGGCCTCGCACAATGCCTGGAAGGTCTCCCCATCCCGCACCAAGTTGAGCGCCAGAGCCTCGCTCGGCGACAGGTCCCGGTACCGCACGATCAGGCTTTGCGGATCCCGCCAGACCGCGACCGTACGAGCACAGGCGAAATGACGTGGGGCTACGCTGGGTTCTTCATCCCGTGCCACTGCCTGTTGGAACGGTGCCACGTCATGACGCAAATCGACGACCGTCAACGACGGGTGGAATTGAAAACCCAGCCCCGGCCAGGCATTGGGCGCCACCGCGGCCAGACGATCGAACGACACCGCGTCAACATCCGGCGCATCGAAAGCCAATCCCAAGGCCCATTCAAACGCCGCCATATCGGCCAACACGGGCGCATCGGACCAGGGCGGCGTTTCGCCCAACCAATTCGGAAACTGTGCGCCGAGCCAACGGATGGAGCGTTCGCGCGAGGGATGTTCCCGGACGAAATCCGTCGCGGCGGCGGCAAATTCGTCATCGCCCAACAGGGTGTGGACGGCGGGAAAGTCTTCGCCCATGACTTCCAACAATCGGGCTTCATAGGCATTCTCGTATACCTTCAGGAACGGACCGCCGCCGGTCAGGTGCGCGGGCAGGTCCGTGCTTCCGATCAAAAGTCGATCCTGGAACAGGGATTGGATTTTCCTGAGGCCGAAGGGTCTCATGCCGCTGCCCCTTCCTGCGCGCGGGCCGCCCACTCACGCGCGGTCGCTAGCTCAGCAACCAAATCTTCGTAGGGCGGAATGTCGGCGTCCCGTTCGATCATCGTCGGCACATCTCCGAACCGACGCACGGCCTTGGCGTAAAGTTCCCATACCGGATCGGCGACCGGGCTGTCGTGGGTATCGATGATATGATCCCCGTTGTGCTGATGCCCGGCCAGATGGATTTGCCGCACCCGCTCGACCGGCAGGCCCGCCAAATAGACCTCGGCGTCGAACCCGTGGTTGAAGGACGAGACGTAAACGTTATTGACGTCGAGCAGCAGGTCGCAATCGGCGCGGCGCGTCAGTTCGGCCAGGAAATCCCATTCGGTCATCGTATCGGCGGTGAAGCTCACATAGGTCGAGGCATTTTCCAGGGCGATGCGCCGGCCCAGAACATCCTGCACCTGGCGCACCCGCCCGGCCACATGATCAAGGGCCTCCTCGGTCAGCGGTAGCGGCAACAGGTCATGCAGGTTCAGGCCGTGGGCGCCGGTCCAACACAGATGGTCGGATACCACCGACGGCTCGATGCGGTCGGCCAGCGCCTTCAACCCGGACAGGTATTCCCCATCCAACGGATCGGGCGCGCCGATCGACAACGAAACCCCGTGCATGGCCAAGGGATAGCGTTCCCGCACGGCCATCAGGTTTCGCATCGGCATGCCGCCGACATCGATGAAATTTTCGGAGATGATTTCGAACCAGTCGACGCCCTGGCCGCGTTCGGCCTTGTCGGACAGGATCGAGGAAAAATGAACCGGGCGCAGGCCCAGCCCAAACCCGCCGAAGGCGTCGTTGCCCTGGTTAGTGCGTGGCGACATCTTGTCCCCTGCGGTCGATGGAAGCGGGGGTCGGATGCCCGACCCCCGACATCCCTAATTACTTGGCGACAGTGCCGCCCTTGTCCATGCATTCCTTGGCCGACTTGGTCGAAACCCAGCCTTGGCCCTTGCAGGAATTGTGGCCTTTGCAGTCGTTGCTGGCGGTCTTGCACGAGCCATGGCCCTTGCACGAATTGATGCCCATGCACTTCACCCCGTCGGCGGCCTTGGCGGCGGTCGGGACGGCGGTCATGGCGGCACCGGCGACGAACAGCGCGGCGGCGGCGGTGGCCAGCGTAGCGCCGGCGGTTTTCTTACGGATCATCATGGATGCACTCTCCTTTGCTGAGTAACGGGTTCCGGCGTTTCGTCCGGACGCATGGGAGTGTAGCCAGCCCACCGATAAGCGGGCGTAACGTTAAGGTCGCAGACCATCACAAGGATGTGAGAAAAAGGTGAGCGCTTCAGGCGCCTTCCGACGTCTCCGCATCGTCGGGCGCAACGCCCCAGATGCGCGCATGCTGCCCGTCGCCGGTGGCGGGGATCACCCGCACGCGTTCGACGATTCCGTCCTCGGTCAAATCCCGCTCGATCGCCAGCAGCGTGCCCGCCGGATGATCGCACAGCGCCGCCATGTCCTCGCATTCGCGGCGCGCGGCATCCAACGCCGCCAGCATATCGGGCGCGCCATAATGGTCGAACAGATGCGCCCCCAGGGCGCGGACGGCTTCCTCGACCTGTTCGTCGGGAACCACCGACACCTGCACGAAGGTCGCGCGGCCGAAACCGCCCAGCCCCATCCAGCCGCTTTTGAACGCCAACTGCTGTTTCGCTGTCCAGTCCGCCGGATCGCCATCGAAAGCGCCGCCCGCGAATTCGAATGTCCCGGTCACAGCCCATTCGCCGGGTGCGGCCGGGTTGTCGAAGACGTTCTGGTCCGAGGCATCCAATTGGATCGTGCGGGCGAATTTCATGGCGGCACCTGTCCTCCCTCAAGGCCCCTTAATATAGAAGGCGGCGCACCACCATGCGACATGGTAAAATCAGGGAATGAAGATGCTCGCCTCTCTGGCCCTGATCCTTATCGCCGGCACCGTCCAACCCGCCAAAGCGACCCCTGCGGGGATTGACGCCGCCGCGGTCGCAGGCGCGGTCAATACGGTCGTCGTCGTACTGCCGCGCTGGCAGAACGTCCGCCCCGGCTTCGCTCCGCGCAGCGCAGATGGGCGCATCGCTCCGGAAGGATCGGGCGTGGTCGTTCTGCCCGACGGATATATTGCGACCAATGACCACGTCCTCGGCAACGCCGTTTCGGTTCAGGTTCGCCTTGCCGACGGGCGCACAATCCCGGCCAAGATCGTCGGCCGTCACAAGGCGACGGACATCGCGCTGTTAAAGGTCGAGGCCGATCTCCCCCCTGCCGCGCCTGGACCGGACCCGTCCTTGGCCGAGCCTGTCTGCGCCATCGGCAATCCGTTCGGGCGGGGGCTGTCCGTGTCCTGCGGCGTGGTTTCGGCGACCGGGCGGGCCAATGCGGGGTTCAACGAAATCGAGGATTTCATCCAAACCGACGCCGCCGTCAATCCGGGTGGATCGGGCGGCGCCTTGGTCGATCGACAGGGCCGTCTGGTCGGCCTCGTCTCGGCCATTTTTGCGCAACAGGCTGACGCCAATATCGGCATCAATTTCGCGGCGTCCTGGCCGCTGGTCCACCGCGTGGTCCGCGACCTGATCGACCATGGCGAGGTGCGCGAGGGAATGACGGGAATGGAGACGGGCCCCCTCACCCCGGCGCAAAACTCGCTAACCGCCGGGGCCGTCGTGGTCTCCGTCAACCGGGACGGTCCGGCCCTGGCCGCCGGGATCGAAGCCGGCGATATCGTCACTCATGTCGACGGCCGGGCTGTGACCTCGCCTGGTCAGGTTCGCGCCGCCCTATTCCTGCATCGCCCGGGCGAAACGGTTGAACTGACCATTCGTCGGGGCGAGGCTGCGCAGCAAATCAAACTCACCCTGGCCCCAATCAAACCCTAAGCGCAATTTGGTCTGGACGGGCGGTGCGGCAATCCCGATATGTGAACAATGGACGTTCCGATCACCAAGCCCCTTGGGGCCGAGATACCGATCAACATCGATTTTGCCGCCCTCCCGCTGACACGCCTGGAGGCGATGGAAGCCGCCGCCTTCGTGGTTCTGGACAGCCAACAGTGCTTGGCCGAAGGTGCTACGACCGTGGTCGGCGAGGTGCTGAAGGGTCAGGGCGCTTTCGTGCAATGGGATCACTATCCAGCCGGTGACGTCTATGACTGGAACAGCCATTCCCAATATTACTTTCATGCCCATCCGCCGGACCGCCGCGCCAACGTCTGGGGGGCGGAGCATGGGCATTTCCACACCTTCATGCGGGCCGCGGGCATGCCCCCCGGCACCCGCCCGGCGGACATTCCCGGCAACGACAGCGTCGCGGAAACCGACGCGCTGAGCCATATTGTCGCCCTGTCCATGAACCGCGAAGGACAGGCGCTACGCCTGTTCACGACCAACCGTTGGGTCACCGGCGAACAATGGTACGCGGCGGAAGATGTGATCGCGCTGCTCGATCGGTTCGAGATCGATCAATCCGTGCCGTCGCGCCCAGTCAATGAATGGATCACCAATCTGATGCGGCTGTTCCGCCCGCAGATCGAGGAACTATTGCGCCGCCGCGACGCCGCCCTGGCCGATTGGCAAGCGCGGTTCCCCAAGGACGAGACCACGGCCTATGACGACCGTGATCTGGAAGTGACCTCGGTTACCGATATCGATGTCGCCGACCAGATCGAACGCCTGGCCGCGGAATTGGAAGTGCGCCGCACGGGAGCCGGGCGCGCTTCCTGATTTCCTATTCGTCGGAAATGACGGCGCCTTCGGCCAGCATGGCCTCGATCTCGTCCGCGCTGTAGCCGTATTCCGCCAAAACCTCGCGCGTGTGCTGGCCATAGACCGGCGCACCCTGATCGGTCTTTGTCGGGGTGCCGGTGAACTTGACCGGCATGCCCAGCGCCTTGGCGGTGCCGAGGGTTTTATGCGGCACGTCGATGATCATGTCGCGGGCGATGGCGTGCGGGTCGGCATGCATCTGGGTGATATCCAACACCGGCCCGGCGGGCAAGCCCACGTCGTCGAACCGGGCCAGCCATTCGTCGGTGGTCCGCGTTTTGAAGATCGGGGTCAACACGTCTTCCAACGCCTGTAGGTTGGCCATGCGGTCGGTGTTTTCACGGAACCGGGGATCGTCGGCGATGGCTGGATTTTCCAGCGCTTCCAACAGCCGCTCCCAGGTCCGCTGATTGGCGGCGCCGCAGGTCACCCAACCGTCCGAGGTTTCGAACGCCTGATAGGGCGCGTTCAACGGATGGGCCGACCCCATGGCCCCAGGCGACACGCCGGTGGCGAAAGCGATGGCCGATTGCCAATAGGTATGGATGATCCCCGCTTCGAACAGCGAGGTATCGACGACCTGTCCCTGGCCGGTCTGCTGCGCGTTGGCATAGGCCGCGCAAACGCCCATGGCGGCAAGGATGCCCGCGGTGATATCGGTGATCGGCGCGCCGACCTTGCACGGCGGGCGGCCCGGCCCTTCGCCGGTGATGTGCATCAGGCCCGACATTCCCTGGGCGATCAAATCGAAGCCACCGCGTTCGGCATAGGGGCCGGTCTGACCGAAGCCGGAAATGGAACACCACACCAGCTTGGGGTTTTCTTTTTTCAGGTCTTCATAAGCAAGGCCCAGCTTGGCCAGTGTGCCCTGGCGATAGTTTTCGATCAGCACGTCGGCATCGCGGACCAGGCGGCGGACGAAATCGCGGCCGCCCTCGGTCTTCAGATTGACCGCGACCGAGCGCTTGCCCCGGTTCATGACCAGGAAGGACGCGGCCTCGTCACCGATCTTCGGCGGCACGGCGCGGCGGGTATCGTCGCCACCCGGAACCTTCTCGACCTTGACCACGTCGGCCCCCATATCGGCCAGCATCATGGCGCAAACCGGCCCCGCCATCACATGGGTCAAATCCACCACTTTCATGCCGCCGAGCGGCCCGTCACCTCGCGCCATCGCGAATCCTCCGTCTTATACGTTTCTTGTGCGGTTCTATTTATTCCAGGCCCGGATATGACAAGGCCGGTGTCCAGGATACATCAGGACACCGGCCCGTCACGCCAAAGCGGGAACGCTTTTTGTTTTCGGGCCGTTATTGGGCCCTTATCGAGCTTGCGGGTTCACCAGATAGGACATGGCCGCATCGACCCCGCCCTTTTCGTGGGGAACCTTGGCCAGTTCCAGGCCCATCTCGACGCCCGACAGGGTGCCCATCAGCATCAGTTCGTTGAAGTCACCCAGGTGGCCGATCCGGAACACCTTGTCCGCGACCTTGTTCAGGCCGTTGCCGAGCGACATGTCGAAAGCTTCCAACGTCACCTTGCGGAAGTTATCGGCGCTGTGGCCTTCGGGCATCATGACCGCGGTCAGAACCGGGGAATATTCCTTCGGTTCCTGGCACAGGACTTCCAAACCCCAGGCGCGGACGGCGCGGCGGGTCGCCTCGGCGAAGCGCTCGTGGCGGGCAAACACGTTGTCCAGACCTTCTTCCATCAGCATGGCGATGGCTTCCTTCAGGCCGTACAGCAGGTTGGTCGCCGGGGTATAGGGGAAGTAGCCGGTCTTGTTCATGGTAATCATTTCGTCCCAGGCCCAATAGGACTTGGGCAGGGTCGCGGACTTGGAAACCTCGATCGCCTTTTCCGAGACGCAGTTGAAGCTGATCCCCGGCGGCAGCATCAGGCCCTTTTGCGACCCGGCGACGGCAACGTCGACGCCCCATTCGTCCTGACGGAAATCAGCCGAGGCCAGACCCGAAATGGTATCGACCATGAACAGCGCCGGATGACCGGTGCGATCGATAGCCTCGCGCACCAGCTTGACGCGCGAGGTCACGCCGGTGGACGTCTCGTTGTGGACCATGCAGACCGCCTTGATCTCGCGGTCGGTGTCTTCGTTCAGGCGCTTTTCAATGGCGGCGGCATCGACGCCATGGCGCCAATCGCCATCGATGAATTCCGGGATCAGGCCCAAACGGTTGGCCAGGTTCTTCCACAGAGTGGCGAACTGCCCGGTTTCATACATCAGGATCCGATCACCCGGCGACATGGTGTTGGCCAGGGCCGCTTCCCAGGCGCCCGTGCCCGACGCGGGATAGATGACGACTTCGCATTTTTCCGTCTTGAAGACCTTTTTCATCCCGGCCAGGCAAGCCAGGCCCAGGTCGGCGAAATCGGGACCACGGTGATCCATCACCGCGTTGTCCATGGCGCGGAGGATGCGGTCGGGGGTGTTCGAAGGACCGGGAATCTGCAGGAAATGTCGGCCGCGGCGCACAGTCATGATCGGATGTCCTCTTTATGATCGGATTACGCGCCCAGGTCGTTCACAGGGGCGCATCAACGATTGGCATTATGCATACATTTTTTTCGCCAACAAGCGGGTTCGGAATTTTTCTCCATTTTTCGGCATATAATATTGAATAATAACGATATTATTTTTCTCTCGAGGCATTGCCATGCCTTTCTAGCGATTCATTGTTTGAATTTTGAATTCATTTTGATACACTCCGCCAACACATAAATTCGCCCTTTCCGAACCCTATCCGAATAGAGACATCCATGGCGCCGACCTCCCCCGCAGCAAGCACCCCGCCGACCCCGAAATCCCGTCCCGCGAAGGGCGATCCGGCCCTGGCCCGCCGCCTCAAGAACGCGATCAAGGGCAGCGTCCTGTTCGATCCGTTTTCGCGCGGGCGCTATTCGACCGATGCGTCGATCTATCAGATCGAACCCCTGGGCGTGGTCGTGCCGAACGACGCCGACGACGTGGAAGCGATCATCAACATCGCGCGGGACGAGGGCGCGCCGATCCTCCCCCGTGGGGGCGGCACCTCGCAATGCGGGCAGACCGTGGGCGAGGCGCTGGTCGTCGACCTGTCCAAGAACTTGAACAAGGTTCTGGAATTCGATGCCTCCAGCCGTCAGGCCGTGGTCGAGCCGGGGATCGTTCTGGATCATCTGAATGCCTTTCTGAAACCGCATGGTCTGTGGTTCCCGGTCGACGTCTCGACCTCGTCGCGGGCGACCATCGGCGGCATGGCCGGGAATAATTCCTGCGGCTCGCGGTCCATCGTTTACGGCACCATGCGCGACAACGTGCGCGCCATCGACGCCATCACCATCGACGGACAGGCAATGCAATTCGGCGAATTGTCGTCGAATGCGCCTGCCGCCGCGCTCAGCCCGTCGCAGCAGGAATTGGTCGCCAAGCTTCTCGATATCGGTCGTCGCGAGGAAGCCCATATCAAGAAAAGCTTCCCCGACCTGATGCGCCGGGTCGGCGGCTACAACATCGACTCGCTGATGCCGGGCGGCGCCTATAAAGGATCCTGGGCCGATGCCACCCTGTACCGCCCGCAGACCCATCCGAACCTGGCCCATCTGCTGATCGGCTCGGAAGGGACGCTCGCCTTTTCGACCAAGCTGCACCTGGATCTGCAGCCCCTTCCCAAACACAAGGTCCTGGGCGTGTGCCACTTCCCGACCTTCTACAAGGCGATGGACTCGGCGCAGCATCTGGTGACCCTGGGCCCGGCGGCGGTGGAACTGGTCGACCGCACCATGATCGGCCTGGCCCGCGATATCGACATCTTCCGCCCGACGGTCGAACGCTTCGTCCAGGGCGAGCCCGATGCCCTGCTGCTGGTCGAATTCGCCGGCGACGAGCTTGAGCCGCAGTTGGCCAAGCTGAAACAGCTGGTCGAGATGATGGCCGACCTGGGCTTCCCCGGCGGCGTGGTCGAGGCCGTGGACCCGGCCTTCCAGAAAGACATCTGGGAAGTTCGCAAATCGGGCCTCAACATCATGATGTCGATGAAGGGCGACGGCAAACCGATCTCGTTCGTCGAGGATTGCGCCGTGCGCCTGGAAGACCTGGCGGAATACACCGACCGCCTGACCCAGGTGTTCCACAAGCACAATACCGAGGGCACGTGGTACGCCCATGCCTCGGTCGGGACGCTGCACGTTCGCCCGGTCATCAACCTGAAGCAGGAAATGGGCGCCAAGCAGATGCGCGCCATCGCCGAAGAAGCCTTCGAGATGGTCCGCGAATACAAGGGCTCCCATTCCGGGGAGCACGGCGACGGGCTGGTCCGCTCCGAATTTCACGAAGCGATGTTCGGCACCCGCATGGTCGAGACCTTCAAAGAGGTCAAAACCGAGTTCGACCCCGAGGGTCTGATGAACCCGGGCAAGATCGTCGATCCGCCTAAGATGGACGACCGGACCCTGTTCCGCTTCAAGCCCGGCTACAAGACCGAGAACATCGCCACGGTGTTGGACTGGTCCGACTGGGGCGGTTTTTCCGGCGCGGTCGAGATGTGCAACAACAACGGCGCCTGCCGCAAACGCGACGCCGGGGTGATGTGCCCGTCGTTCCGCGCCACCGGCGACGAACAGCACCTGACCCGTGGCCGCGCCAACACCCTGCGCCTGGCCATTTCCGGACAGCTCGGCCCCGACGCCTTCACCTCGGAAGACATGGCGGCGGCGATGAAGCTTTGCGTCGGCTGCAAGGGCTGCAAGCGCGAATGCCCGACCGGCATCGACATGGCGCGGATGAAGGTCGAATTCCTGAACGCCTATAACAAGCGCCACGGCCTGCGAATGTTCGACAAGCTGGTCGCCTATCTGCCGCGCTATGCGCCGATGGCGTCCAAGATTTCCTGGGCGCTGAACCTGCGCGACAAGGTGCCGGGCCTGGCCTGGTTGTCGGAAAAGATGTTCGGCTTCGCGGCCGACCGCACCCTGCCCCGCTGGGCCGCCAAGCCGGACCGGGGCGAAGGCACCCTTGCCCCCGGCGAAGCCTGCCCGGTCGGCCCGGCGGTGGTTCTGTTGGGCGATACCTTCAACACCTATTTCGAGCCGGAGAACCTACGTGCCGCGCGCCGGGTGCTGACGGCGGCGGGCTATCGCGTGATCACCGCCCAGGCCCCCGATAAGGCGCGGCCCCTGTGCTGCGGGCGGACGTTCCTGGCCGCCGGTTTGGCCGACGAAGCGAAGAAAGAGGCGCAGCGCACCCTGGCCGCGCTGAAGCCCTTCGTCGAGGCGGGCATCCCCGTCGTCGGGTTGGAGCCGAGTTGCCTGCTGACCCTGCGCGACGAGTTCACGGCGCTGTTGCCCGGCGAGGACAGCAAGGCCCTGGCCGCCAAAGCGATGCTGTTCGAGGAATTCCTCGCCAGCGAGGCCGAGGCCGGAAACCTGACCCTGCCGTTGAACGACGCGGCGGGCGGCAAGGCCCTGTTGCACGGCCATTGCCATCAGAAGGCCTTCGCCGCCATGGGGGCGGTCGAAAGCACCCTGCGTCTGGTGCCGGGCTTGTCGGTCGAAACAGTCGACAGTAGCTGCTGCGGCATGGCCGGGGCGTTCGGCTACGACAAGGACAATGTCGAGGTTTCGAAAAGCATGGGCGAGCTGGCGTTGCTGCCCGCCGTGCGCAATGCCGATGCCGACACGGTCGTCGTCGCCGACGGCACCAGCTGCCGCCATCAGATCGCCGACGGCACCCCGCGCGAAGCGATCCACGTCGCGCAAGTGCTGGAACGCTATCTGGCGGCGCAGTAAAAAGGGAAGACTATGGACGACACGCCCCTCAGCCCCATTCAGCGCCAATCCCTGCACGACACAATCGTCAACCGCGTGCGGGCGATGGTCTATGACGGCGACCTGAAACCCGGCGCCAAGGTGCCGGAAAAGATGCTGTGCGAGACCCTCGGCATTTCGCGCACGCCGCTGCGCGAGGCGCTGAAGGTTCTGGCCTCCGAAGGGGTGTTGGAATTGCTGCCCAACCGGGGGGCCAGGGTCGCCTGCCTGACCGGCGAGGACGTGGACGAAATGTTCCCCGTCATGGGAGCGCTGGAAGCGCTGGCCGGGGAGCTGGCCTGCGTCCACGCGACCGAGGCCGATATCGCCGAGCTGCGCGCCCTGCATTATCAGATGGCGCTGCACCACACCCGGGCCGAGCGGAACGAGTACTTCGCCATCAACCAGAAGATCCACGAAAAGATCATGGCCGTGGCGGGCAACCCCCTGTTGGTCACGATGTACGAAGGGCTGGCCGGGCGCATCCGCCGGGCGCGCTACATTTCGTCCATTACCTCGGGCCGCTGGGAAGAAGCCATGGCCGAGCATGAGGAAATCCTCAACGCCTTGGAAACCCGCGACGGCCAGCGCCTGGCCGGAATCCTCAAAGAGCACCTGCGCAACAAATGCGAAGCGGTCAAGGAAGTGCTGCGCAAGGATGCCGCCGAAGCGGCCAGCGCCGCTGCGGAGTAACCGGCGCATCCCATCTCTGACGTAATGGTGATTGTCCCGTGAGCGCCCGGGTCGGCTAAACAGGCGACCCGGCATCCTCGCCCTGGCTTCGCGGAGCGTCAAAGGTGATTGAGCTTTCCCCCGTCCCGGTCCATCGTGCCCTTATGTTGTGGCATCGTGTAACGACCTTCATCCTTGGCGAGCCGGTGGGCGACCGGTTGCCTGCGCGCGTGCGTGAATGCATCGCCCTGCAACAGCGGGACAGCGAAAAGCTGATCGGCTGGGTGCAGATGCTTTTGGTGCTGTTGTTCGGCACCCTTTGGGCCGTCGCACCCAAGACCGCGACCAATCCGAATTTCAACCTCGTCCCGGCGGCGTTGGCGTTCTATTTCCTGTTTACCCTGGCGCGCCTGATCGGGGCCTATCACGGGCGACTGACGCGGGCGTTCCTGACCGCTTCGGTGATCATCGATATCAGCCTGTTGATGATCCTGATCTGGTCGTTCCATATCCAATACATGCAACCGGCGAGCTTCTTTCTGAAAGCGCCGACGCTGATGTACGTGTTCATCTTCATCGCGCTGCGCGCCCTGCGGTTCGAGCCGGGATATATCCTGCTATCCGGGGGTGCGGCGGCGGTCGGATGGGGCGTCTTGATGCTCTACGTCATCCATGCCGAAGACGGCAACCCGATGATCACCCGCGACTACGTCGAATACATGACGTCGAACACGATCCTGATCGGGGCCGAGATCGACAAGATCGTCTCGATCCTACTGGTCACCGCCGTCCTGGCCATTGCCGTGATGCGGGCGCAACGATCCCTGCAACGCGCCATCGCCGAAAGCATGGCGGCGCAAGACCTGACCCGCTTCGTGTCCAAGGAAGTCGCCGAGCGCATCACCCTGGCTGATCAGGCGATCCAACCGGGCGACGGAGAAAGCCGCACCGCGACCATCATGTTCACCGATATCGAGGGCTTTTCCACCGTGTCGGAAAACATGGCCCCCAGTGAACTGGCCCGCACCATCAACGAATATTTCCAGGCCGTCGGCGACGTCATCACCCGTCACGGCGGGGTCGTGCTGCTGTTTGAAGGTGACGCCATGCTGATCACCTTCAACGCCGTGACGCCGTCGGACGATCACGCCGCCCGCGCCCTGGCCTGCGCCCATGACGTGCAGCGGGTCTGCGCCGAACGGCGGTTCGGCGACGGCGTACGGTTGCTGACGCGTTGCGGGATCAATACCGGGGCGGTCGTGGTCGGCGCGGTCGGCACCGCTGAACGCCTGACCTTCACCGTGCATGGCGACACGGTCAACATCGCCGCCCGCCTGGAGCAGTTGAACAAACAGTACGGCAGCTATGTGATGTGCACGCAGGAAACGGTCGACGCCTGTGGCGGCGTGCCGGGCTGTGCCTTCAAGGGGGAAATCCTGGTCAAGGGCCGCGCGGCCCCGGTCAAGGTTTACGCCGTGGCGTCCGCGTCGGACCGTGCCGACAACAGCGCGTCGACGGCTTCGGCGAAACCGGCGCCCGACGGCGACGCGGTGACGTAAGCCGGACGCGTCTTCAGCCGTTCGCCGAATTCGGCGACGTTGGCGACACCCACGGAATGGGGAAAGAATTCGAACAGCGGCGCGTCGTTGGGGCTGTCGCCCACGGCCATCCAGCGCGCCCGTTCGTCCTGATCCGAAACATCGGCGCGGAACAGTTCGCGCAGCACCAGACAAGTCGTGGTCAGCTTGTCATAAGGGCCGAGCCAGCCGTTAACGTGAATGTTCGAATAGGTCGCGGTCATGCCCGCCGCTTCCATGATGGCGACGATCTTTTCGACCGCTTCCGGGGGCAGGGCGGCGACGTCCTGCGCATGGTCGATCGCCAGATCGGTTTCCCGGTAGGCCTGATCGGCGGCCAGGGCCGATCCCGGCACCTCGGCGATGATCTTTTCCAAAACCTTTTCGTATTGCGCCCAATGGCTGCGCCGCTCGTCGCGGGCCAGGATATGCAGGTGCACCATGCGGCCGCTGTCGGGGTGCAGGCGAAACACGAAGCCACCCGATTCACCGATCACCGCATCGACCGGCCAGGTCCGCGCCATGGCGTCGCAGGTTCCGGCGGCGGCGCCGGTCACGGCGATCACGCGCAGGCCCGCAGCCTGGGCGCGCTCCATCGCCGCCAACGCGGTCGAGGTGATTTTGCCCCCGGTCGTCAGGGTGCCGTCCACATCGGTGATGATGCCGCGAATGGCGCGGCGGTCGGCTTCGGGAAAATCGCCGAGCGGCCGCATCAGGCGCGCAATTCGCCGCCGGTGGCCTTGACCACGCCGGCGATGACCTTGTCGGCGACGGCCTCGATCTCGGCGTCGGTCAGGGTCTTGTCGACCGGCTGCAACACGACGTTGATCGCCAGCGACTTCTTACCTTCGCCCACGCCCTTGCCTTCGTAGACGTCGAACAACGAGACCTCGGTGATCAGCGTCTTGTCGGCGGCATAAGCGGCATTGATAACGCGCGAGGCATCGACGTCGGCATCGACGACAAAGGCGAAATCGCGGGCCACGGCCTGCAGCGCCGACAGAACCAGGTGCGGCTTAGCCGCCGATTTCTTGGGCTTGGCCGCGGGCAGGTTGTCGAAATAAATCTCGAACGCCGCCGCCGGGCCTTTGACGTCCAGCGCCTTCAGTACCGCCGGGTGCAATTCACCGAACACGGCCAGAACCATCGGGCCCAGGCGCATCGCGCCGGACCGGCCCGGGTGATACCAGGACGGGGCTTCGGTCACGATCTGCGCGCGATCAGCGGGCAGGCCCAGATCGGCCAGGACCGCCTGGGCATCGGCCTTGACGTCATAGGCGTCGAAGCCGCGCGGCGCAGCCGACCAATGGCGCGGGCCGGTCTTGCCGACACGGATACCGGCAGCGACCGATTGCTGGTCTTCCGGCTTGCTGCCGGGGAACTGCGGGCCGACTTCGAACAGCGACACGTCGGCGACGCCCCGCGCCTGATTGCGGGCGGCGGCGGCCAACAGATTGGGCAGGATCGACGGACGCATCACGTCCAGGTCGGCGCTGATCGGGTTGGTCAGCCGCATGGTATCGGCGACGCCGCCGAACAGGTCGGCCTGACCGCTCGGCATGAAGGAATAGGTCACGGCCTCGACCATGCCGCGCGCGGCCAACAGGCGGCGGGCCTGGGCGCGGCGACGCTGGGCCGGGTTCATGACCGGGCCGGGCGTCTGTTCGGGCCGGGTCACCGGCACCGCGGCGATCTGGTCATAGCCGTTGATGCGGACGATTTCCTCGACCAGGCAGGCCTCGGACACGATGTCGGAGCGCCACGACGGCACGGAGACCACCAGACGGTTGCCCTGGTCGGATTCGATGGCGAAGCCCAGCACGTTCAGGATGCGGCGCGCCTCGGTGCCTTCGACCTCGCTCCCACCCAGGGTCGCGACCTTGTCCAGGTTGAAGTCGAGCGAGCGGCGCCAATCGGGACCCTCGCCGGCCGAGACCACGGTCGATGCTTCACCGCCGCACAGATCGAGGATCAGGCGCGTCGCGATTTCGCAGGCATCGTCCAGGAACGCCGGATCGACACCGCGCTCGAACCGATAACGGGCATCGCTCTGCAGGTTCAGCTTACGCCCGGTCATCGCCGTGCGCACCGGATCGAAATAGGCGACTTCCAAAAACACCTCGGTCGTATCCTCGGTGCAGCCGGAGTCCAGCCCGCCGATCACCCCGGCCACGGCCTGCGCCCCGGCGTCGTCGGCGATCACGGTCATCTCGCCGTCCAGTTCGTATTCGACTTCGTTCAACGCCATGATCTTTTCGCCCGGCTTGGCCAGACGGGCGCGGATCGCACCGGAGACCTTGGCCGCGTCGAACACATGCAACGGGCGGTCATATTCAAAGGAAATGTAGTTGGTCACGTCGACCAGGGCCGAAATCGGCCGCAGGCCCACGGCCAAAAGTCGATCTTGCAGCCATTTCGGGCTGGGGCCGTTCTTGACCCCACGGATGACGCGGCCGACCAGCCGCGAACAGGCCGAGGCCGTGTCGTCCGAGAAATCCAGCTCAACGCCCAGGGGGCTGTCGAACGCAGCCGCCACCGACGCCGCGTCCAGGGGCTTCAATTCGCCCAGGCCCGACGCCGCCAAGTCGCGGGCGATGCCGCGCACGCCCAGGCAGTCACCCCGGTTCGGCGTAATCGCGATCTCGATCACCGGATCGGCCAGACCCATCACGTCGACGGCACGGGCGCCGACCTGCGTGTCGGCAGGCAGCTCGACAATGCCGTCATGTTCTTCGGACAGGCCCATTTCCCGTTCCGAAAGCAACATGCCGTTCGAGGTCACGCCACGAATTTCCGTCGGCTTCAGGGTAATGCCCGATCCGGGAATGTAGGAGCCCGAGGGCGCGAACACGCCCTTCAACCCGGTGCGCGCATTGGGCGCACCGCAAACCAGCTCGACCGTTTCCGCACCGGTATTGACCTGACACACCCGCAGGCGGTCGGCGTCCGGATGCTGCTTGGCGTCCAACACTTCGCCGACGACAAAGGTCTCCAGGCCCTTGGCCCGGTCGGTCACGCTTTCGACTTCGAGTCCGACCATCGACAGGCGCTCGACAATGGCGTCCAGCGAGGCATCGGTTTCCAGATGGTGCTTCAGCCAGCCTAGGGTGAACTTCATCGGTTCAGCCCTCCGGTCAGGGTCGGCACATCCAAGGCCGCGAACCCATAATGACGCATCCAGCGCAGGTCGGATTCATAGAAGGTGCGCAGGTCCGGCACGCCGTACTTCAGCATCGCCATGCGCTCGACCCCCATACCAAAGGCGAAGCCTTGGTACTTTTCCGGGTCGATGCCGCAGTTGCGCAGCACGTTCGGATTGACCATGCCCGAGCCGCCGATTTCCAACCAGTCGTCGCCGCCGATCTTGATCTCGCCGCCGGACCGGGTGCAGCCGATATCAACTTCGGCCGAGGGCTCGGTGAACGGGAAGTAGCTGGGCCGGAAACGGACCGGCAGATCGTCGATGCCGAAGAACGCACGGCAGAACTCGACCAGGCAGCCCTTCAGATGACCCATATGGGTGTTTTCGTCGACCATCAGGGCTTCGACCTGATGGAACATCGGCGAATGGGTCGCGTCGTAGTCGCAGCGATAGGTGCGGCCCGGGGCGATCACGCGGAACGGCGGCTCCCCGCCCTGCATGGTGCGGATCTGCACCGGGCTGGTATGCGTGCGCAGGACCATACGGGCCGCGTCGCCGTCTTCTCCAGCCTTCTCTTGCGCCGGCAGATAAAACGTATCGTGGTCCTGACGGGCCGGATGGTCCGCCGGAATGTTGAGGGCGGTGAAGTTGTGCCAGTCGTCTTCGACGTCCGGGCCTTCGGCGACGCTGAAACCCATATCGCCCAGGATGGCGACGATTTCCTCGATAACCTGGCTGACCGGATGGATGCGACCGGCATCTTCGGGACGGGCGGGCAAGGTAACGTCGATCCGTTCCTCGGCCAGGCGCGCGTCGAGCGCAGCCCCTTCCATCGCCGCCTTGCGGGCGTCCAGGGCTTCGGCCACGGAATCCTTCAGCGCGTTCAGGGCTTGGCCCGCTTCGCGCCGCTGATCCGGGTCCAGACCGCCCAGGCCTTTCATTTGTTCGGTAATGCGGCCCTTCTTGCCCAGGGCCGTGATCCGCACCTGTTCCAGCGCGTCCAAATCCGTCGCTGCCTCTACGGCAGCAAGAAGTTCCTCACGGAGCTTATCGACACTCTCCATGGCCGCGCCTCTTTCGATTCAGATGGGGTATGCTGGTCGGATTAAGACGCCGACGCCGGCCCGATGACCAGCGTCGGCGAATACGTATGACCGGTTAGTTGCCGAGGGCGGCCTGAGCCTGTTCCACCAGCGACTTAAAGGCTTCCGGCTCGTGCACGGCGATATCGGACAGAACCTTGCGGTCCAGTTCGATACCGGCCTTGCCCAGGCCGTTCATGAACTGCGAATAGGTCAAACCGTGCTCGCGAGCGCCCGCGTTGATACGGGTGATCCACAACTGGCGGAACGTGCGCTTTTTGGCGCGACGGTCGCGATAGGCGTATTGCAGCGCCTTTTCGACCTTCTCCAGCGAGATACGGTAGTTGTTCTTGTTACGGCCGCGGAAACCCTTCGCGCGATCGATAACCTTTTTATGACGGGCGTGAGAAGTAACGCCCCGAGTGACTCGTGCCATTGTCCAGCTCTCCTATTTCGAAGGATCGGCGTTACAGATAGGGCGCGTAGGCTTTGATCTGACGCGCATTCGTCGCGTCCAGAACCATCGTGCCCCGGGCCTTACGCTTCATCTTGGTGGAGCGCTTGCGCAGGTTGTGCCGCTTGAAAGCGAAATTGCCGCGCACCTTGCCGGTACCGGTTACCTTGAACCGGCCCTTGGTGCTGGACTTGGTCTTCAGCTTGGGCATTTCGACATCCTTTCCATGATCAGGCCCCGCCGTGGCGGGACCGTCGGTATCAAAAACAATAGTCGTTCGGGGCGGCGAGGCATGCCCTTACCAGCCATACCGCCCGGTCGAGCGGCGGGTTATAGCGCCGCCGCAGCCTGGATGCAAGAGCCGCCGCCCGGTTTTCCGCCGGGATGCCGCCGATTTGCGAAACTTATTCGATGATCGTGACGCCGCCGCGGAAGGTAAAGGTCCCCGACTTGGACATCCCGATGATGATGCAGCCGTCACCCTGGTTATAAACCTGCCAGCCACGCAGCAGGATCGACTGGTCCTTGGGGATCGGATACAGCCGCTGCCCCCCGCCCAGATGCTCGATCACGCCCTTGCCGTCCGGATCGGAGGTCAGGAAGAAACGCCCCGATTTATCGGCGTTGAACTGCGCTTTTTGGCAGACGTAGACATGGCGGGCGTGGTGGGCCTGGGTTTCCATGCGGGCCACGGCCTTGGCGAACTGCACGCAGCGTTCGGCCACCTGTTCGTCCGAGGCGAATTTCGACAGGCCGACCAACTGACGTTGAGTGAACTCGGTGTAAACGATCCCGGCGGGAATCCGGTACTGTTCCTTGATCTGCGCGCAGGCATCGAAATCCGAGACCATGAAGCCCTCGCGGGCCGCGCGCTTGGCGAAGGCATTGGCCTTGGCCGCCAGTTCCGTCGCTTTTTTATCAAGCGCCGCCTGGGTGTCTTTCGCGACATGCCCCATGACCTGATAGGCGTACCAGCCCAGTAGCCCCGTTGCCGGCAGCACTAAAATCAGGATCAACGCCCAAAAGAAGCTTTTCGGCAGGCCCTTTTTCTTGCCGCCGCCCTTCTTGCCCCCGCCTTTTGCTTTGGCCGGGGCTTTCTTAGGTGCGTCGCCGCCTGCGTTCGGTTTCGCCTGTTCCGCCATTTTCTATCGCTTTCGATGCTTATTCGGTTCTTGGGTCGAATGCCGGTTGTTGTGCCGTTCTAATGCGGCAGATTCGGGGCCAACTTATTAGCCGTCCCTTACATTATCCTTAAAATGAGACCATTAAACCCCTTCGCGTACCGCCAAGCGGTACTGCCGTTAGGCGGGCGTCCCTTCGGAACATCCCCAATGATCGGCCCCTTTGATCGGGCCCCATTGACCGAACCGACGCCCCGCCGCATTCTGCGCCGATGCTGCTTTTGGATTTCATCGGTGGGGGGGAAGCGGCCTTCGACCCCCTGATTCTGCTGCTTTTGGCGCTGTTGCTGGATGCTTATCTGGGTGACACGCCCTGGCTGTTCAAGCGCCTGCCCCATCCGGTGGCCTTGATCGGCTCGCTGATCGACTGGTTCGACCGCAAGCTTAACCGCGAAATCCGCCCCGAAATGGACCGCGCCGTGCGTGGCGCGGTAACGGTCTTGGCCGTCGTCGGGATTACCGGTGGCTCTGGCCTGGCCGTGGCCTGGCTGTCCTTCGCCCATCCCTGGGGCTGGGCGATCGAACTGGTGTTCGTTGTCCTTCTGGTCGCGCAACGGGGGCTTTATGTTCATGTCAAAGCCGTGCGCACGGGCCTGGACGAAAGCCTGGAATCGGGTCGTAAGGCCGTTTCCCACATCGTCGGGCGCGACCCAAAGCAGCTCGACCATTACGGCGTGGCCCGCGCTGCCATTGAATCGGCGGCGGAAAATTTCTGCGACGGCGTGGTCGCCCCCGTCTTTTATTACGCCCTGTTCGGCGCCCCGGGCCTGTTCGTCTACAAAGCCGTCAACACCATGGACAGCATGATCGGCCATCGCACGCCCAAGTACCGCGCCTTCGGCATGACCGCGGCGCGGCTGGATGACGTGCTGAACCTGATCCCGGCCCGCCTATCAGGCCTATTCATCTGCCTGGGGGCGTTGTTCGCGCCGGGCGGAAGGCCGTGGCGGGCCCTGGTCGTGATGCTGCGCGACGCCGGCAAGCATCGCTCGCCCAATGCCGGCTGGCCCGAAGGGGCCATGGCCGGGGCGCTCGACCTGTCATTGGCCGGGCCCCGGCGCTACCTGACCGAGGTCGTCAAGGACCCCTGGATCGGCGACGGCCGGGCCCAGGCGACGGCGAACGACATCGGCCGGGCCCTCTACCTTTATATGGTGGCCTGCCTGATCAACGCCGGTTGGGTCGCCGCCGTGGCCGTGGTGCGCTTTTCCGGCGCATAACATCAACCAGCCATAAACCAGACCGTTGCCGCCCACCGCCGGGCCGGGCAAAATAAACGAAAGCGCCGGGAAACCCGGCCGGACCAAGCAGGGAGCGCATCCGACGACCGCCATGGACCAGACAAATCCCGACCAACCGCTTTGGACGCCGCCCCAAGCCTATGCCGAGGGCGCGACCATCAATGAATTCCGCCTGCATCTGAACCAAACGCTGGGCCTCGATCTGGCCGACAGTGGCGACCTGCATGCCTTTTCCGTCAAGGAGCGGGAACGGTTCTGGGTCGCGCTGAAGGATTACACCGGGGTCATCGCCGCGACCTGGGGCGACCGGGTTCTGGTCGACGGCGACAAGATGCCGGGGGCCAAGTGGTTCCCCGACGCGCGCCTGAATTATGCCGAGAACCTGTTGCGCCGCCGCGACGGGGGCGAGGCCATCGTATTCCGCGCCGAAACCGGCGACCGCCGCGCCGTGACCTTCGCAGAGTTGTACGACCGCGTGTCGTCCCTGGCGCAGTACCTCAAGGAGCGGGGGGTGACCTCCGGCGACCGCGTCGTCGGATACCTTCCCAACATGCCGGAAACGGTGATCGCCATGCTGGCGGCAACCAGCCTGGGCGCGGTCTGGTCGTCCTGTTCCCCCGATTTCGGGGTGCAAGGCGTGTTGGACCGCTTCGGGCAGGTCGAGCCCAAGGTTCTGGTCTGCACCGACGGCTATTTCTACAACGGCAAGCGCCACGACGTGATCGCCAAGAACGCCGAAATCCTGGCCAGCCTGCCGACGGTCGAACAAGTGATCGTCGCCCCCTACATGCCAGGCGACCGGCCCGACGTTTCGGCCCTACCAGGGGCGGTGCTGTTGGCCGACGCCATGGCCGGGCATGCGCCAGGCGAGATCGATTTCGTCCAGGTGCCGTTCGACCATCCGCTCTACATTATGTTTTCGTCGGGCACGACGGGTGCTCCGAAATGCATGGTCCATTCGGTCGGCGGCACGATCCTGAAGCATGCCTCCGAGCAGGCCATCCATTGCGACATCCGGCGCGACGACCGGGTGTATTTCTTCACCACCTGCGGCTGGATGATGTGGAACTGGCTGGTTTCGGTCCTGGCTTGCGAGGCCTGCCTGATCCTGTATGACGGCTCCCCCTTCCACCCGGGGCCGGAAGCGATCTTCGACTTTGCCGACGCCGAGAAAATGACCCTGTTCGGGACCTCGGCCAAATACATCGACGCCGTCGCCAAGTCGGGCATCCGCCCGCGCGACAGCCACGACCTGTCGAGCGTGCGCATGCTCTGTTCGACCGGGTCGCCCCTGGCGCCCGAGGCCTTCGATTTCGTCTATGACGGCATCAAGCCGGATGTGCATCTGGTGTCCTTTACCGGCGGCACCGACATCATGGGCGTGTTCGCGGGCGGCGATTGCACCCGGCCCGTGTGGCGGGGCGAACTGCAGGGTGCCGCCCTGGGTATGGCGGTCGAATGCTGGAACGACGAAGGCAAGCCGGTGATCGGCGAAAAGGGCGAGCTGGTCTGCACCAAGGCCTTTCCCTCGATGCCCGTCGGCTTTTGGGGCGACGACGACGGGTCGCGCTACCACGCCGCCTATTTCGAGGAATTCCCCAACGTCTGGACCCATGGCGATTACATCGAGATCACCCAGCATGGCGGGATGATCGTCTACGGCCGGTCCGATGCGACCTTGAACCCGGGCGGGGTGCGCATCGGCACGGCGGAAATCTACCGTCAGGTCGAAAAACTGGAACACGTCCTGGAAAGCCTGGTGATCGGCCAGGAATGGGACCACGACGTGCGGGTCGTGCTGTTCGTCCGGCTGATCGACGATCTGGCCTTGGACGACGACATGATCAAGCGGATCAAGGATCAGGTGCGGGCCAATTGCACGCCGCGCCACGTCCCGGCCAAGGTCGTTCAGGTCGCCGATATTCCGCGCACCAAATCGGGCAAGATCACCGAACTGGCGGTGCGCGATATCGTCCATGGCCGTCCGGTCAAGAACAAGGAAGCCCTGGCCAATCCCGAGGCCCTGGACCTGTTCCACGACCTGAACGAGTTGAAATCCTAGCCGGCGGGGCGGTCTGAGCGCGCTTCGAACATCTGGATCTCGGCCATTAGCCAATCCGTGAACAAGCGGCATTCCGGCTGTGCTGCGCGGCCCGGCGCGACCAGCAAATAATACGCCGGCTGCAAGGCCAACACCGGGGTTTCGGCCGGCCCGAAGGGCATGACCAATCGGCCCGCCGCAATATCGTCCGCCGCCATCGACCATCGGCCCAACGCGACGCCTGCCCCGGCGATCGCCGCCTGCAAGACATTTTCCGGCGCGGTAAACCTTGGTCCGGGGGCTGCATCGATATCAGGGCACCCCGCCGCCGTCAGCCAGGATCGCCAATCGGGCGCCAATGGGTCGAAGGCCACGGAATCGTCGTGCAGCAAGGTGAAATGACGCAGGTCGCGTGGGCTGGATAACGGCTGGTCGCCGCTCATCAACCCGGGGGCGACAAGCGGCATTACGACCTCGTCGAACAGGCGCCGCGCCTCCAACCCCGGATAATCCCCCATGCCGAAGCGGATCGCCATATCCGCCTCGCCCGCGATCAGGTCCGCGCGGTCGCGGGTCGCCACGATCTGCACCTGTAACTCCTTCGGGCAACGATCCAACCGAGGGATCAGCCATTTCATCGCAAATGACGGCACGCAGGACAAAACCAGCGGCCCCGCCTTTGGCGGGCGGATGCGATCAACCGCCCCGGCCAGTTCCTCAAACCCCCGGCGCACGCCGGGATAGGCCGCGCGCGCGGCCGCGGTCGGCACCACCGCCCGGACCTCGCGCCGGAACAAGGACACGGCGAGCACCTCTTCGAGCATTCTGATCTGATGGCTGACCGCCGACGGCGTCACGTTCAGCTCCCGCGCCGCTTCGACGAAACTTTCATGCCGGACGGCGGCTTCGAACGCGCGCAGAGCTTTCAATGGGGGCAAACGAAGATTCATGACCAAGAAAAATTCATCCAATGAATGAATTCTATCCATTTGTTTTAAAAGGTAATTTTTAGATACGACTTTATCTAGACAATGTCACTGACGATTTAATTTTAGGCCATTTGGCCGAAGGAGAAATCCCAATGTCCTCCGACCCTGTGCTGTATGAAAAGCGCCGCTCCCTGGCGATCCTGACTCTGAACCGCCCGGATCAACTGAATGCCCTGAACTATGCCTTGATTGACAGGTTCATGGCGCATCTGGCCGCGATAGAGGAAGACAACGCCATCCGCGCGGTGATCGTCACCGGCGCGGGCGGTCGCGCCTTCAGCGCCGGGGCCGACATCAAGGAATTCGCCGTCGCGGTTGCCGCCGGGCCCGAAACGGCGCTGCGCGTTTTCGTCACCCGGGGCCAGGCCCTGACCTCGCGGATCGAACGCTTCCCGAAGCCGATCATCGCCGCCGTCAACGGCCTGGCCTTCGGCGGGGGATGCGAAATCCTGGAAGCCATGCCGCTGGCCGTGGCCGCCAGCGACGCGACCTTCGCCAAGCCCGAGATCAATCTCGGCTTTCCGCCGCCGTTCGGCGGCACGCAACGCCTGCCCCGATTGATCGGGCGCAAACGGGCCTTGGAAATGATCCTGACGGGCGATCCGATCAGCGCTGACGAGGCCCTGCATTGCGGCCTGATCAACCGCGTCGTTCCGCGCCCGAAGCTGATGAAAGAAGCCGAGAACCTGGCCGAACGAATTGTCGAAAAGCCCGCGGTCAGCGTTGCCGCCAGCCTGGCCGCCGTGACGCGGGGCATCAACCTGACGATCGACGAAGGCTTGGCGGTCGAAGCGGCGCAGTTCGCCCGCGCCGCAGCAACGCCGGTCGTGATGGACGGCATCGGCCGCTTTCTCAATCGGACGGAAAGGTCCCGAATTTCGTCGATTTAACCGGCAGTTTTGCTGCGCTTTATGCTGCGCAGCAATTACGTTATTTCAAAAGGTTATGTGCCCTCGAACCGCTGCCCGGAGATGGCCGGGTGAAAGATCGGCTGAATGACGTTTCCAGCGGGGTCCGTGCAATGGAACGAGCGCGCGCCGTCAAAGTGATCGGACGGCGTATCCAGAAGGTTGACCCCCTTCGCCTTCATGAAATCGAACCAAGCCTGCAGGTCCTCCTTGGTATCGACGACGAAGCCGAAGTGATCCATCGGCCGCTTGGTCGGCGCCGCCTCGCCCGGGCGGGCCCGGCCGAGCGACAGGTTGTCGTTGCCCAGGGTCAGATAGACCAGATCGTCGTTGAAACGGCTGAGCTCCTGCATGCCCAGGATATCGCGGTAGAAACGTTCGCATTCGTCGAAATTCTCGACCACCAGGGCAAGGTGGCGCAGGCCTTTCAGGGGCGGCGGGGGCGTCGTCATGTTCGGATGTCTCCTCGGTCTTTGCCGTCAGCATAAGCCGAACGCGGCGGCGGCGTCATCCCGCGGCTTCGAATTCCGCCTGAAGCCATTCCCGGAAGGCGCGGACCTTCGGTCGGTCCTCGGCCCCTTGGACGCAAGCCAGGTAATAGGCCTGCGGGGCCGGCAAGGCGAAATCGAACGGCCGCACAAGCCGCCCCGCCGCCAAGTCGTCCGCGACCATCACGCTGCGGCCCAGGGCCACGCCCTCGCCCGCGCGCGCCGCCAACAGCACCAGGTTGGAATGGGAGTAGCCGGGCCCCCGTTCGGCATTGACGGTGTCGCAACCGACGGCGGCCAGCCAGTCGCGCCAATCGACGGGCATTTCGTCGTGCAGCAGGGTGTAGTGGCTCAGATCGTCGGGCGTGACCAACGGCGGCCCCTCCGCCAACAGTTCCGGCGCGCAAACGGGGAACAGTTCCTCCGTCCGTAGCAGGGTCACGGTCAACCCCGGCCAGGATCCGCGCCCGTAGCGAATCGCCACGTCCATTCCTTCGCGCGCCAGATCGACCATGCGGTCGTTCATCACCAGACGCACGTCGATATCGGGATGGGATTGTCGAAACCGCCCCAGGCGCGGCACCAACCAGGATTGCGCGAAGGAATCCATGGTGGTCACGGTCAATACCCCCTCTTCGTCCTGGCGCTGCACCCGATTGACGGCGGTGGCCAGAATATCCAGCGCCTCGCGGACCTCGGGATACAGAAGCTGCCCGGCTTCGGTCAGGATCAGGGCGCGGCTAAGGCGCCGGAACAGGGGGAACCCAAGCCAATCTTCCAAACTGCGGATCTGGTGGCTGACCGCCGCCTGGGTGACGTTCAATTCCTCCGCCGCCTGAGTGAATGACAGGTGACGGGCGGCGGCTTCGAAGGCGCGCAGGGCGTTCAGGGGCGGCAGACGACGGGACATGATTGTATCATTACATTAATATTACTCATCGAACAGAGCAGGATCGCATGCGGTAAAATTTCAACTCATTGTTTTTATTGTATTTTTAAATTGTACCATAACATACAGATAATTTTTTCTAATCCATACAGGAATTTTTGTCGTTTGTGAACAGGCCGCGACCCTGGGTATTCAGGGGGTGCGCCGAAGATGGCGCGCCTGGTCTACAGGCAAAGATCTACAGACCACGCCCATCGACCATCAACACAACCGACTTTTCGCAACCATCCGGGCGGATACCCCGACCCGGCATCGAAACAAGGACAGGACCCATGGCATCGTCCCAGACGACCACCCAGACTGCGGGCCGGATCGCCCGCCCGGGCCTGTTTCCTCTCGGACAGGCCCTCGCTTCGCTGATCGTTTCCACCGCCCGTGCGGTGTTCAATTTCCCGACCCTGCTCGTGGAATGGCAGAAACGCGACGAAATGCGCCGTCATCTCGCCTCGATGGAACCTCATCTGCGCGAGGATGTCGGCCTGAGCGCCGCCGACATTCGCCGCGAGGTTGAAAAGCCGTTTTGGAATTCCTGAGCAGGACGACTAAACTTTCCCTGGCACCTCCTTGCGTGCCCCTTGACGGGGCCGGCGCTCTCCGCCGGCCCCGTTTCCCTGTTCAGTCGTCGGCTAGGAACCAATGCTGTGATCCTGCTGCTTTATGCCGTCACCGTTTTCGCCTGGGGTTTCAGCTGGTACGGCGTCCAACTTCAGGTCGGCGTCGTCGCGCCCGAAGTCTCGGTGTTCTACCGCTTCCTGTTATCGGCGGCGGTGATGTACGGCTATTGCCGCTTCACCGGACGGGATATCGATTTTCGCCCGCGCGACCATTTGTGGGTCGCGGCGCAGGGCCTGTTTCTGTTCTGCACCAATTTCTATCTGGTCTACCTGGGCGCGCAGTACCTGCCGTCGGGTTTGATCTCGACCCTGTTCTCGCTGGTCATCGTGATGAACGTGATCGGCGGCGCCCTGTTCCTGCACAACCGCCTGGAAGCCCGCATGGTGATCGGCGCGATCTTCGGGATCGGCGGCATCGCCATCGTGTTCTGGCCCGAATTGGCGGCCTTCGACCTGCATCAAGGTGGGGCCAAAGGCATGATCCTGGTGCTTTGCGGCACCATGTCGGCGGCGACGGGCATGCTGATTTCCGCCCTGAACCAGCGGCGCGGCCTGGGCGTGGTGCGGACCAACACCATGGGCATGGCCTATGGCGCGCTGTTCTGCTTCATCTTCTGCGTCGCTCACGGGGCCGAATTCCGGATCGAATGGACCGTGTCTTACATCGGCGCGCTGCTGTTCCTGTCGATCATTTCGACAGTCATCGCCTTCGCGACGTATCTGACGCTGGTCGGGCGGATCGGGCCGGAGCGGGCCAGCTATTCATCGGTCCTGTTTCCCATGGTCGCATTGGCCGTATCGACCTGGCTGGAAGGGTTTCAATGGACGTCGGGGGCCGTGGTCGGCATTGCCTGTATCCTGATCGGCAACCTGTTCGTTCTGACGCCGCCGGCGCTGCTGGCCAGACTGACCGGTCGCGCGGTGCGGCCGATCGCCACCACGCCTGAATAGAATTGAAATTAATTACACAAAAAGCATCCAAGGAATCGTCATCATGTCCGCCAAACGCATTGGCCTTGCCATCTGGGTCGTCGCCTTCGCCGGCTGTCTGATCGCCAGCCTGAACCTGGGGATTCGCACGACCTTCGGCCTTTTCCAGACCGACATCCTGCGCGATCTTTCCATCACCCCCGCCGA
>CAXGUG010000037.1:0-30599 GCA_964012715.1 uncultured Rhodospirillaceae bacterium
TCATTTCCAATGCGGCCAATTCGATCTCGACCCGTGCGATGCTCTCGCGGAATTGGCGGTCCTCGATCAACGGACGGCCGCGCTTCGTCTCTTTGGCCGCGATCTCGCGGACCCGTTCCATCTGCTTCTTCGACCGCGCCACCCCGGCGATGCCGAACCGCTCATGCCCCAGCAGGAACTTGGCGATGGTCCAGCCGTCGTTTTCCTTGCCGACCAGATTCTCGACCGGCACGCGGACGTTTTCCAGGAACACGTCGTTGATTTCCCGCCCGCCGTCCAATGTCTGGATCGGCCGCACCGTCACGCCCGGCGTTTTCATGTCGATCAGCAGGAACGAAATTCCCTGCTGCTTCTTGCCCTCGGTCGAGGTCCGAACCAGACAGAAAATCCAATCGGCGTATTGCGCCAGGGTGGTCCAGGTCTTCTGCCCGTTGACGACGTAATGGTCGCCGTCTCGTTCGGCCCGGGTCGTCAACGACGCCAAGTCCGAGCCGGCGCCCGGTTCGGAAAAGCCCTGACACCACCAATCTTCGCTGCTCAAAATACGCGGCAGGTAATGCGCCTTCTGTTCCTCGGTGCCGAATTCGATCAGCACCGGCCCCAGCATCTTCAGACCGAAAGTGATCAGGCGCGGGCTCGACGCCGCCGCCAATTCTTCCTCGTACAGGAAGCGCCGCACCGGCGACCAACCGGTGCCGCCGTATTCCTTCGGCCAACCGGGGGCGACCCAACCCAGGTCGTTAAGGATGCGCTGCCATGTGACGTAATCGTCCTTCACCAGTTTCAGGCCAAGGTCGACCTTGCGTTTGATGTCCGCCGGGATGCTGGACCGCAGTGTCTCGCGCACCTCTTGCTGAAAGGCCAATTCCTCGGGCGTCAGATTCAAATCCACGTCTTCGTGTCTCCCAACATAATCACCGTCACCAGGCGTCCTGGGCGGTCAATCCGTTTTGTACTTCCGTCTCGATGGTCCGCGCCAGATTGACCAGACGCGGGCCCCATTCCGTCATCAGCCGTTCGGGTTTGTGCTGAAACGCGGGCCCCCCGCAGTTCAGCGCCATGACCGTCGACCCATCCAACGAGCGCAACGGCACCCCGACTGCATTGACGTCGTGTTCCCAATCACCGAACGACGTGCAGAAGCCTTGCTCCGCGACCTGGCGCACGGCCTGTTCGATCCCCCGGCGCAGGCGCGGCCATTCGTCCCCGGCGCGCGCCTTGATCGCATCCATCAGATATTGGCGCTCGATTTCCGGGATCGCGGCCAGAAAGGCCCGCCCCATGGCCGAGGTCGCGACCGGCACGTGCGAACCGATATCCAGGCGCAGCGTCACCGAGCCCGCGTCGCGGGCGTGTTCCAGATAAACCATGTTCAAACGATCCCGCGCACCCAAAGCCAAGGCCAGGCCGGAGGCATTGGCGAATTCACGCAGGTAGGGCCGCGCAATCTTGCGGATGTCCATGTTCGCCAACAACGAATAACCCAGGGACAACACGCCCGGGCCCAGGCGGTATTTACCCAAGCGTTCCGCATGGATCAGATAACCCAGGCGGGTCAGCGTATGGGTCAGGCGCGACACCGTCGGCTTCGGAAGTCCGGTTCGCTCGGCCAGATCGCCATTTCCCAGCACACCGTCGCCGGGGCGAAACGCCCGCAGCACACTCAAGCCCCGCGCCAGCGCGGTGACGAACTGGCGGTCTGCCAGATCCGCGCCGTCAAGAAGTTGATCCGCGACCAGGGCGCTGTCCTCTGCTCGGCCCGTCATTTCCATGTATCGGCGCGGGAGCGCCGCCTCTCCTTCGCCGAAACGGCCCCATGCCGCTCAATCCGCGAAGCGGCGGAAATGTGTCACAGCGAAATCAATTGGTCAATTTTCGAAATTTAGTTTCGCAATGCGAAATTATTAACTTGTCCCATCAACGAGATTTGAAGTCACGTAAAATTGGGCCAATTTTTCAGGGCTTGATCTCTCCCTGACCCGCCCCTTAGAATTTTCTCTTGTTGCACTGCAGCATATTCAGGTCACTCCTTTGGGGGAGAATTCCTTGGGGACAGTCCAAAGCGGCATTTCGGCGCAAATCAGGTGTTTGCGCATCTCGGCAGCGGTGTCTGACAGCTTGCCGCCGCAAGGAGACGTCGCCTGATGGGAATCGCCACCGTTGATATCGTTTGGGTTCTGACCGCCTCGGCCCTGGTCTTCATGATGCAGGCCGGGTTCTGCTGCCTGGAAAGCGGATCGGTCCGGTCCAAGAATTCAATCAACGTCGCCGCCAAGAACTTCGCCGATTTCTGCATCTCCGCCGGGGCATTCTGGCTGATCGGCTTCGGCCTGATGTTCGGGGCCAGCCACAATGGGTTGGTCGGGACGGAAGCCTTCCTGTTCTCCATGACCGACCCCAAGTCGGCCACCTTCTTCGTATTCCAGTTGATGTTCTGCGGGACGGCAACGACCATCGTGTCCGGCGCCATCGCCGAACGCGCGCGCTATACGGGTTACCTCCTGATCAGCCTCGTCGTCGCCTTACCGATATACCCGCTGTTCGGCCATTGGGCTTGGGGCGGCGCGTTCGGCGGCGATCCGGGTTGGCTAGCGGCGCTGGGATTTGTCGATTTCGCCGGTGGCACGGTCGTCCATTCGGTCGCCGGATGGGTCAGCCTTGCCGCCGTGTTGATCATCGGGCCGCGAACCGGTCGGTTCGATGGGACGGGTACGCCGTTCCGCAGCCACTCCCTGCCCCTGGCGGCGTTGGGCGTGTTCATCATCTGGGTTGGCTGGATCGGGTTCAACGGCGGCAGCACGCTGGCTGCCAGCGCCAAGGTTCCACACGTCGTTCTTAACACCGTGATCGCCGGGGCCTTCGGCGGATTGGGCGCGATGCTGATCGGCCCAATCACGATGAAGACGCTGGACGTGCCCACGATGCTTAACGGCGCGCTGGCGGGACTGGTTGCGATCACCCCCGCCGCGCATTGCGTCTCGACCCCCGGCGCGGTCCTGTTGGGGGCCGTCGGCGGCGGGCTTTGCGTGGTGACGTCGTTGCTGTTGGACCGGCTCAGGATCGACGACGTCGTCTATGCCTTTCCCGTCCATGGTGTTGCCGGCATCTGGGGCACCATGGCCATTGCGTTCCTGGGCGACTTGGACGCGCTGGGCACGGGCCTGACCCGTTGGGAACAGTTCATCTCCCAGGGGACCGGCGTCCTGACCGCCGCCATTTGGGCCTTCGGCGGCAGCTACATCCTGTTGTCGGTCATCAACCGGTTCGTTCCGCTGCGGGTTTCGGCCGAGGCGGAACGCATCGGCCTGAACGTCAGCGAGCACAATCAGTCGACCGAGCAGTTGGACATCCTGCAGTCCATGGAAGTCCAGCGCCTGACCGGCGACTATTCCCGCCCGATCCCGGTCGAGCCCAATTCCGACATCGGCGACATCGCCCGGCAGTACAACCTGGTCCTGGAAAATCTGTACTCCGCCAAGATGGAAGCCGAACAGGCGAACAAGGCGAAATCGCACTTCCTGGCCTCGATGAGCCATGAGTTGCGCACGCCCCTGAACGCGATCATCGGATTTTCCGAAATGATCACGCGGCAGTACTTCGGCCCGATCGGTTCGGACAAGTATCAGGAATACGCCGGCGACATCATGCATTCGAGCCGCCATCTGTTGTCCCTGGTCGACGACATCCTGGACCTGTCGAAGATCGAAGCCGGGCGCAATACCCTGAACCGCTCGCCGGTCGATATCCAAGCCGTGTTCGATGATTGCCTGCGCGTCGTGACCGGGGCCATCGATTGCAACCAAATCTATTTCGACATCAAGGTCGAAGAAGGCATGTCGCAACTGTTCGTCGATGAGCGGGCGATCAAACAGGTGATCCTGAACCTGTTATTCAACGCCGTTAAGTTCACGCCGCCGGGGGGCTTGGTGACCCTGGGCGCGCGGGACGAGCCGGGCCGTCATATCCTGGAGGTCTCGGACACCGGCAAGGGCATCCCCGACGAAAAGCTGGCGCGGGTCATCGAGCCGTTCCAACAATTGCATTCCGATCCCCATATCGCCCAATTGGGTACGGGCCTGGGCCTGCCCATCGCCAAGGCGCTGGCCGAAGCCCATGGCGGGGAATTGCAGATCGACAGCCGCGTCGGGCGCGGGACCACGGTTCGGGTAATCCTGCCGATCTTCGATCCGTTGAAACGGAATTGACCCCAGGCCCTATCGGACGCTTCCCGCGATTTCGAAGAACGCTTCGACCAAGAGTTCATGTTGCCGGTCCCGCAGACAGGCGAGATAGCGGTTCAATCGGATATCCGCATTTACGAACGGCAAAACCTTGATCCTTGGGTCGTTCGGCAGGGATTTTTCGCCGTATACACCGACCCCATGCCCGGCGACCACGGCCTCTCGAATGGCCTCGCCGCTTTCAATCTCCAAAACCACCTTCGGCTTGACCCCGGCCTCGAATGCCGCGGTTTCGAACACGCGACGAGTGTTCGAACCCTGCTCTCTCAGGACCATCGGCTGATCGTCCAGATCGCCCAATCGGATTCCATCGCGCACGGCCCAGGGATGTTCGCGGCTCACGAAGGCAACGATGGCATGGCTGTCGTGTATTCGCGTGAACAGGCGATGATCGGGGGTGTGGTCCGACAACACCCCGATATCGGCTTCGTATGACAACAGGCTGTTCAACGTCTTTTCAGAATTCCCTGCCGAAACGGTGACCTTGATTTCCGGATACCGCTGGCGGAACGCCGTCAACATCTCGACGATGAAAAACGGCAGGACCGAGGAAATCCGCAAATGACCGGCACCGTAATTGCCCGCGACCTGCAGGAACGAGTCCGTTTCCGAGACGATGCCAAACAGTCGTTTGGTGATTTCGTACAGCGACCGCCCGACCGCCGTCAGCCGGACCTTGCGTTGCGCGCGATTGAAAACCTGGATGCCGTGCGTGGCCTCAAGCTCGCGAACCTGTTCGGTCACCGTGGGCTGGGACACCCGCAGTTCCCGCGCCGCCTGGGTAAAGCTCCCGCATCGGGCGACCGCATGAAATGACCGAAGCTGCGTAAAGTTCATAGGAATTACCTATCGTGATGATAGAGAATTAATATTTTTCCTATAATACCCTCCTGCGTCACAATTGCACCAACACCTTGAAGGCCGCGTGGTCGCGGCCGGTGTCGGAGCCTTCGCCCGTGACACAAGCCCCCCCGCCTTCACAGCCAGCCCCCCTGCCGGACGGACAGGTCCTTGAAGTTCATCTGGAAACGCCGACCCGGCGCGGCGACGTCGCCATGGCGGCAGCTTGCCTGGCCTTCGGATTGATCGGCTATTTCTTCGTCGTTCCAGCCGCCGTCTATGTGCCCGAGAAATTCGCCGGGACGGTCAACTCGCCCGACTTCCTGCCCCGTCTATTCCTGATCCTGTTGTCGGTCTTCAGCACGTTCTACCTGGTGAAGAGCATCGCGGCCCTGAAGGCCGAGCCGGATCAGGATTGGGCACCGCTGGGCGACTGGACCCTGGCCGGGGGCACGGCGCTGATCTGCGTCGCCTATGTGGCGGCGATCTTTCTGGTCGGGTTGACCCTGGCTTCCGCCGCCTGCGTCGCCGCGACGATCTGGTATTTCGGCGAACGCCGCCCCGTCGTCGTCGCCCCCATCGCCGTGCTGTTGCCGGTCGGGCTTTGGTATTTCTTCGAAAAGATCGCCAACATTCTGTTCCCGACCCCAGTCTGGGGGATCATGGACTGGCTGGAATCCTCGGCCCGGCCCCTGCTGACGGCGGGAGGCCTGGCATGATCGATCTCGACGCCTTTCTTCTGGGCCTGTCCCAGGTCGCCCATTGGCAAGTCATCGCCTCGTGCCTGGCCGGGGTGGTCTGGGGCATGTTCGTCGGCGTAACGCCCGGCCTGACCGGGATCATGGCCGTGGTCATCGCCCTGCCCATGACCTTTTTCATGGAGCCGTTTTCGGCCATCGCCCTGCTGCTCGGCATCTACGTGACGGCGATCTTCGGCGGATCGGTCACGGCGATCATGATCGCCACGCCGGGCACGCCCAACGCCGCCGCGACGGTGATCGACGGCTACCCCCTGGCCCGTCAAGGCAAGGCCCGGCAGGCCCTGGACATCGCGTTGTACGCCTCAGTCACGGCGGGCCTGTTGTCGACCGTCGTGGCCCTGGCGGTGTTTCCCCTGGTCGCCGAATTCGCCCTGGATTTCGGGGCAGCGGAAGTCTTCGCGGTGATCGTGTTCGCCATCACCATCATCGCCGGGGTGTCTGGTGAATCGTTATTGAAGGGTCTGATCGCCGCCTGCTTCGGCTTTCTGGTCGCGACCATCGGGCAAGACCCGATCCACGGCTCCAGCCGCTTTACCTTCGGCATTCACGACTTTCAGGCGGGCATGCATATCCTGACCCTGCTGGTCGGTCTGTTCACCATTCCCGAAGTCATCATTCGGGGCGTCGAATCCTACAAGGCCAAATCCAGCGTTTCCGTCGGCGACATGGGTCCGCCGGTGACCTGGCGGCAGTACCTATCGTTCTGGCCGACCTACCTGCGGTCCTGCGCGGGCGGGTCGTTGCTGGGCGCCCTGCCGGGCCTGGGCGGCAGCCCGGCGGCATTCCTCGGATATTTTCTGGCCCAGCGGTTTTCGAAAAAGCCGCAGGAGTTCGGCAATGGCAGCCTGGAAGGCGTCGCCGGGGCCGAGGCCGGCAACAATTCCGTCTGCGGCCCGGCCCTGGTGCCGATGATGAGCCTGGGCATCCCCGGCGACACGACCACGGCGGTCCTCATGGGGGCGCTGGTCATCCACGGCCTGAACCCGGGCCCGATGCTGTTCGATAATGCGCCCGATTTCGTCTACGGCGTTTTCATTCTGCTGTTCGTCAGCCTGATCCTGATGGCCTTCGTCGGCACCGGCGTGGTGCGGATGGCGAAATGGGTGGTTCGCATGCCGACCCAGATCCTGTTTCCGGTGGTTCTGATCCTGGCCACCTATGGGACCTATGCGGTGCGCGGCAGCATGGTCGACGTGATCGCCATGTTCGGCGTCGGATTCCTGGGCTTCCTGCTTCGGATTCAGAAAATCCCCGCCGCGCCCTTCGCCATCGCCTTCATCCTGGGGCCGTTGTTCGAGAACGAACTGCGTAAGGCGCTGATCATTTCCGGCGGCTCGCTGGAAATCTTCGTCAAAAGCCCCATCGCCACCACCTTTCTGATCCTGGCCGCCCTCAGCGCCGGGACGACCGTCTACCTGCATTGGCGCCTGAAAGGCACCCAAGCGGCAAAAATCATTTCCGAATAACGGAGCCGGAACATCCCCCGAAACGACAACGCGTTCCTTTGACAGTGGAGAGCAAGATGACCCCCAAACGATTGACCGGCCTGATTACGGCGTCCGTCATGGCCGCCGCCCTGGCCTTCGGCGGCGCTGCCCAGGCAGATGCCTATCCCGACAAACCTATCAAGCTGATCGTCCCGTCCGGCGCCGGCGGCTCGACCGACACCGCCGCCCGCATCATGGCGATCAACATCCAGGACCACATCGGCCAGCCGATCATCGTGGTCAACAAGAAGGGGGCGTCCGGCAGCGTCGGCATCAACTTCGCGCTCAAGGCCAAACCCGACGGCTACATGCTGATGGAAGGCATGATCGGCGGCCATGTCCTGCATCCGGCGATGAACGCCTCGTCCGGATATACCCCCGCCGACTACACCCCGATCGCGATGACGCAGATGAACCCCAACGTCCTGGTCGTCAAGGCGGACTCGCCCTACAAGACGCTCAAGGATCTGCTCGACGCCATCAAGGCCGATCCAGGCAAGCTGAAATTCTCCCACGCCGGGGCCGGCAGTATCCATTTCTTCGGCATTCACCTGTTGCTGAAGACCGCCGGCTTGGACAAGGACGCGGCGGTCGCCATCCCCTACAAGGGCGGCAAGAACGCCATGGCCGGTCTGCTGCGCGGCGAAGCCGACTTCCACCAGACCAACCTGGTCTCGGCCATCGACTTCATCGAATCAGGCAAGGTCCGGGCCCTGGCCGTCACGACCAAGAAGCGCCTGAGCCATTTCCCCGACATCCCGACCTATACGGAGTTGGGCTATCCGGGCGTCGATATCTTCGGTTGGCGCGGTGTGATCGGGCCCAAGGGCCTGCCCAAGGAAATCGTCGATACCTGGGCCAAGGCCGTTCAGGAAACCATGGAGCGCAAGGGCTGGAAGAAGATGGTCAAGGCTGTCGGCGACGTCCCCCACTACATGGGTCCGGAGGAGTTCAAGAAGCAGATCGAGACCGATTTCGCCCGCTACCGCCAGATGGCCGAAGACCTGGGCATCTTGGTGAAATAACCCCGGTACAGCCAAAGACGGAGGAGGAACCTCGCGGACCAGACGGTCGGCACTCCGTCCCGCGACGCCATCCGGCTGCATACTCCCGCGGCCGGATGGCGGCCCGCCTCCTTCGACCTTCTCCGAACCATTAAGAAACGCCCCCGGACAAACCGACGGAACGACAACGGAGCCGATCCCCATGGCCAAAATCACCGAACGCAATCACGACATCTCGACCGCAGAAACCTGGGGCTCGGTAAGCATCACCCCGACCGACGACGTGGTTGTCGGCGCGTTCGCGACCTGGACCCTGACCTTCACGGTCGGCTCCTATGCCATGGATGTCGGCGGCGGATTGAAGATCGGGACCCGGCGGCAGGCCGATTTCGGCCATCCCCAATTCACCGACCCGGCGGCCGACAACTACGCCACCGTCACCTGCTCTCGGCCCGGCGCGACCTTCGAAACCTTTTTCGATCCGCGCGGGCACAAACGCCCGTTCAACGCCGTCGCGGTGGTCCGCCTGACGGCCACGCCGCTCTATCCCGGCGATACGATCACCATCGTCCTGGGCGATACCTCGGGCGGGTCGCGCGGCCTGCGGGTTCAATCCTTTCCCGAAAGCGCCAGCGACTTCGCGGTGTTCGTCGATCCGCTCAGCTCCGGCGAATACAAACGGGTCTATTGCCAATCGCCCAATTTCGCCGTCCTGCCCGGCCCGTCCGAATACCTGACCCTAGTTGCGCCGTCCCTTGTCAGCGAGGGCCAGCCCTTTCGCGTTCAGGTCCGCGGCAACGATCGGTTCGGCAACCCCACCCCGGTCAAGGCCCAGGGCCTGACCCTGACCACGGTTCCGCCGATCCCCGTGAACCTATCCGAAGAAAGCGGTCGCGCGACCTGGATCGACGGCGTGACCCTCCCCCACCCCGGCGTGCATCGGCTGGAGCTGCGCGCCGGCGACGAGGTCCTGGCCCGATCCAACCCGATCCTGGTCGGCGAACACGGCGACGACATCCTGTGCTGGGGCGACACCCAGGCGCAGACGGCGTCGACCGTCGGCATCGGCACACCGGACGAATATTTCGCCTATGCCCGCGATCTGGCGGCGATCGACTTCACCACCCATCAGGGCAACGACTTCATCCTGTCCGACAAGGACCTGGAAGAAGTCCGCCAGGCCGCGCTGATGCATAACCAGCCGGGCCGCTTCGCCGCCTTCTTTGGCTGGGAATGGTCGGGCCCGACCGGCACCGGCGGCGACCGCAACGTCCTGTTCCTGGATGACGAGGGACCGATCTTCCGCAGCAGCCATTGGCAATTGAGTGATAGCGAAATGGCCCCCGGCGCGGGTCAGACGGAATGCGTCCATGCCCGCGACCTGCACGCCCGGATGCGCGACTACATGGCTGAAACCGGGCGCAAGGTAATCATGGTGCCGCATATCGGCGGCCGTCGTTCGGACTTCGAAGCCCAAGACCCGGAGCTCGAGCCCGTGTTCGAAATCTGCTCCAACCACGGAGTGTTCGAATGGCGGCTACATGAATTTCTGGAGGCCGGCATGCGGGTCGGCGTGGTCGCCGCCAGCGACGACCATACCTGCCGCCCGGGCTTGGCTTATCCGTCGACCCCGGAAATGACCGTGCTGGGCGGCCTGGCCGCCGTCTACAGCCAGGCCCACAGCCGCCGCGGCATCTATGACGGGATGATGGCCCGCCACTGTTACGGCACCACCGGGGCGCGGATGATCCTGAACGTCACAGCCCAGGGCCAGCCGATGGGCCGCGTGGTCCAGGCCGAAGGGCCGGTGACCATAGCCGGAACCGTCCACGGCACCGCGCCGATCGAGGAAATCGTCCTATTCAACCGATCGCGGGAATTGACCCGGTTTCGCCCAAACGTAGCGGCGCGGGACGATGCGAAAATTAAAATTCTATGGTCCGGGGCAACCCATCAGGACCGGGGCCGCTTCATGAAATGGGATGGCGGGCTGAACATTACCGGCGGTCGGATCACCGGGGCGCAGCCGCTCAACATCTTCACGGCCAAATACGGGATCGACGCTTGGTCCGCCGATAACGTGTCCTGGCGCTCCGTCACCTCGGGTCAGGAAGAAGGCGTGCTGATCGATATCGACGCCCCCGACGACGCGGTGATCACCTTCAAGGCCGGTCCGGCGGAGTTGCGCTTTACGGTCGGCGAGGCCCGATCCGGCGACCTGCGCTGGGACCTGCCGGGCGGGCTGGAGCAATACGTTCTGGCCTCGACCCTACACACCGATGGCGACGCCATGGACGTCCGTTTCGACTATATCGACGAAGCCCCCGAGGGGCCGGAGCAGGCCTATTGGGTACGGGTCGTGCAGACCGATTTTCACCGGGGATGGACCAGCCCGATTTTCGTCGAAACGACGTAATCGGATCGGCGTTAAATCTTCGACCGCGACCGGCCCAGGATGAATGCCGGGATCAGCGTTAGACCGAAGATCAGGGCGATCTGGCGGAAGGAATCATGAAACGCGAAGGTATTGGCCTGGGCATAGAGGACCTTGCCCAGGAAATCCAACGCGACCGCGCCGTCGGTCGGCGACGGCACCCCCGCCGCGTTCAAAAGCTCCCGCACCTTGTCGAGCATTTCCGCCGTCGGCCCCTTGTCGCTGACCTGGGTCGCGGTCAGGAAATCGGCGTGGTAGGCGGTTCGCATCTCGATCGTCACGGCGGTCATGTTGACCCCGAAGGCCCCGCCCAACTGGCGGAAGAAATTGAACGTCCCGGCCCCCTGGGCCATTTTTTCCGACGGCACGGCGGATAGGGCCGCCTTACCCATGTTGGGGGATATCAGGCTCATCGAGCCGCGCGTGCACATCACCAGCAAGGCCAGCGAGAAGAATGCCGTGTTGACGTCGATGGTCGCCAGGGCCAGGGCCGCGATGACGAAGGTCCCGCAGCCGACGATGATCGGCAGGTGGGGGGGCACCGCATCGGCCAAACGGCCCGAGACCTGCATCATCATAACCAGCAGCAGCCCCGCCGGGAGCAGCACCAAGCCGGCCTTGGTCGCCGTGTAACCCTGGATCGTCTGGGCGAACAGCGGGATCGAATAGTTGGTCGCGAAGTTGCCGACGCCAAAGGCGAAAGCCACCGCCACGGCGGAGGCGAAGCGCGCATCCAGAAACAGCTTGGGGTCCAACAGCGGGCTTTTCGAGCGCAACTGCGTGACCACGAACAAGACGCCGCAGATCGTCCCGACCAGGGCAAAGGTCAACAGCTTCGGCGAGTCCCAACCCCAGCGTTGACCGTTGCCGATCCCGGCCATGATCAAAATCAGGAAGGCGACCAGCAAAAGGAACCCGACCCAGTCGAAGGTCGGCTTCTTTTCCTTCGGATTGCGCGCGGGCATGAAGGTCAGCGCCATCATCGCCGACAACCCGACCAGCGGCAGCGGCACGATGAACACATGGCGCCAGGTCACCAGATCGATGGTCACCCCGCCGACCAGCGGCCCGAAGGTCGGGGCCAGGGCAATGCCCATGCCGACCGTGCCCACGGCCATCCCCCGGCGTTCCGGCGGAAACACGGCGACGGCGGTGGCCATGGCCAGGGGCTGGACCAGCCCGGCGGCGAAGCCCTGCATGACGCGGCCCAGGATCAGCACCTCGATCGACGGGCTGACCGCGGCCAGCACCGCGCCCAATGCGAACACCGCCAGCGCCATCAGATAGGTATTACGCGGCCCGATGGCGCGCGAGGTCCAGGAATTCAAAAGCTGACTGGCGACCATGGTCGTCAGGAACGAGGTCGAGGCCCATTGCGCCAAATCCTGCCCGACGCCGAACGCCCCCATGACCGACGGGATCGACACGTTGACGATGGTCGACGACAACACCATGGTCATCGATCCCAACATGCCGCAGGCCGTCACCCACCAACGGTAAGACGGTCCGAACCGGTCGAACATGCGGGCGATGGCGGGATTGTCGGTTTGCAAGGTTGGTTTTCCGATTACCGGGGCGCGCCGGAAAACAGGCCCCGGCGTGGCGAATCACGTCGACGGGGGCAGCCTCCCAGCGCTGCGGATTGTATACAAGTTCACCGGCGGCGTGAGCAAAAAAGTGCGCCTGCCCCTGCTTTCCTGGGCTTTTGGCATCGCCAGGGCGCATCGAAGGGATGCATTCCGCGCGGGACTCGCGCTAAACTACCAGCCGCAGACCACCCCCATTCCAGACGACGGCGCTTCTCCGATCACATCCGGAACAGACGACGGCCGGAACAAACGGAGGATCGCATCGTGGCGACCCAACCTAGCCCGCCCCAAGGCAGCCAGAAATTCTATCAGACCCCGGCCTTCATTCTGATCGCCGCGGCGATGATCGTGTTCACCTCGTTCGGAATCCGGCAAAGCTTCGGTCTGTTCATGTGGCCGGTTTCGACCGACCTGGGTTGGGGACGTGAGGTTCTGTCCCTTGCCCTGGCGACGCAGAATTTGATGATCGGCCTGTCCGCGCCCTTCGCCGGGGCCCTGGCCGACCGCCTGGGCGCGCCGCGGACCATCGCGCTGGGCGGGGCGATCTTCGCCGTCGGGGTGTTCGTGATGAGCCAGTCCAACACGCCCGAAACCATGTTCGCCAGCGCCGGGCTGATGGCCGGGATCGGCCTGGGGGCCTGCGGCCTGCCGCTGATCCTGACCGTCATCGGTCAGGTCGCGCCGCCGGAGAAGCGCAGTCTGTGGCTCGGCGTCGGCACGGCGACCGCGACCAGCGGCCAGTTGCTGGTCGTGCCGCTGACCCAGGGCATGCTGGCGGGTTACGACTGGGTCTTAACGCTGATGATCCTGTCGGCCATGGCGGCGCTGATCGTACCGCTGGCGTTTTCCATGTCCGGCGCCATTTCCCCGTCGACCGGCAAGGACACACAGATCACCCTGCGCCAAGCCTTGGCCGAAGCCGCGGGGCATCGGGGCTACGTGCTGCTGACGCTGGGCTTTTTCGTTTGCGGCTTTCAGGTCGCCTTCACGGCGATCCACCTGCCCGCCTATCTGACCGACAAGGGCGCCAGCCTCACCCTCAGCGCCACGGCGCTGATGCTGATCGCAGTCTGCAACATGTTCGGGAGTTCCTTCTCCGGCTGGCTCGGCGGGCGGATATCCAAGAAATACATGCTCAGCGGCATTTACGTCATTCGCTCGGTCATCATCGCGCTGTTCATCACCTTGCCGGTGACGCCGGTCAGCATCGTCGTCTTCGCCGTCAGCATCGGGTTGCTTTGGCTCAGCACCGTGCCGCCGACGACGGGCCTGGTCGCGCAGATCTTCGGCCTGCGCTACATGGGCACGCTCTACGGGATCGTTTATCTCAGCCACCAATTGGGTAGCTTCGCAGGCGTATGGCTGGGCGGGCGCCTGTTCGACGCGACGGGCAGCTACGACGTGGTCTGGTGGGGCGCGGTCGCCCTCGGCTTCCTCAGCGCCCTGCTCCACCTGCCGATCAACGACTCCCCGGTCAGCCGCCTAAGCGACCCCCCCGCCGCCGCCGACTGAGCCGCCCCGCCCAACAGAAAACCCCCAATCTGACGATTGGGGGTCTCGGAATTGGTAGCGGAGGAGGCTACTTTTTTACGATCTAATGAAGTCCAATGACTTCACTGTAAATATCATAACTTACTGTTTTATATTTATATTTTTTATATCCCCGTCCAATCCAGTCTGATAGAATCCAGATATTAATGTGGGGCTGGATGTGGGGCTGACATGGCAAATTTAACCGACCTTAAAGCGAAAAACATTAAACCCAAGGACCGCCCCCTCTCTGACGGAACGGTTCCAGGCCTTCGCCTCGAACCTGGCCAAGTTAAAGGTCGCGGAAAGTGGACGTTGCGCTTCGTTTCTCCTGTAACTGGCAAGCGAAGAGATATGGGCCTGAGCACTTATCCTGACGTCAGCATTTCAGATGCACGCAAACTTGCATCGTCAGCGCGAGATTTAGTTCGTCAGGGTATAGACCCCATTGATGATCGAGCAGCCAAGAAACAAGCCCAACGGGCGCAATCAAAAATTTGTACCTTCCAGGAGGCCGCCGAAGTCGTTCACGAGAATTTAAAGGACGGATGGAGCAGCACTCGACATGCGGAAAATTGGATTTCCTCTTTAGAAATGTATGTCTTTCCCAGTCTGGGCCGCCGAAAGGTCACCGATCTAAAGGCCAAGGATTTTGCAGATACGTTGAGGCCAATCTGGATCAAGAAAGCGGATACCGCATCAAGGATAAAACAACGATGCAACGTCATTATGGATTGGTGTGTAGCTGAGGAGATTGTCGAGGGAAATCCAGTCGGCGTCGTCGATAAACTGCTTTCCAAACAACCAGGAGCGCGTGAGCGTGTCCAGCACCAGCCTTCAGTGCCTTGGAGGGATGTTCCAGCCCTCGTCAAAGAAGTGCTGCACAACGGGAAGCGCAGCCTCAGCAAATTGATGCTGGAATTCCTAATTTTAACGGCGACGCGTTCCGGTGAGGTCCGAGCGATGACATGGGAAGAGGTAGACCTTGAGACATCTACATGGACGGTTCCGGCAGCACGCATGAAAGCTAAACTCGATCATCGTGTTCCACTGTCTGCTCGCGCCGTGGAAATACTCGAACATCAAAGAACAGAGACAGGTGGTGACGGCATTGTTTTCCCCTCGCCTCGCGGCAAAATTCCAAGCGATGCAATCCTCAGTAAATTTCTGCGTGATCACAGCGTGAAAAGCAGCGATCCAGGTCGCACAGCGACAGCTCATGGCTTTCGTTCGAGCTTCCGCGATTGGGCTTCCGAGAACGGATACTCTCGTGATTTGGCCGAGCGAGCCCTAGCTCACACGATTAACAACGCCACCGAAGCCGCATACCACCGGACAGACTTACTAGAGCAACGCCGAACAATGATGGAGGCGTGGAGTAGCTTTGCTTGCTCCACCGCAGGGGCATCAAATGTCATAGCTTTACACAAGGCCGCCAAACAATGAGCAAAAACATAAAAACTTTTCGAAGCCTCGTAATCGAAGACAAGATGACCGCAAATGACATCGCTAAGTTGGTCAAGATCAACGGCACCCTCTATCGTAACGAATGGGCGGCATGGGAAGCGGCTATTCCCGGAGATACAGGCACACCGGAGGAAGTAGAAGCGGCCCTAAGCGTGTTGGCTGAATACGCTTCTGCCTCAGTTCACAATGGCATGAAAAGTATGGAAGACCTGCACGACCCATCGATACATCACCCTCTCGATAATTTCGGCTTTACCGTTGGAGGTAAAGAAAAGTTATGTGTCGATAAAACGCCACTGCAGAGCCAGGAGGAACTTATCGAGAAGCTTAAATCCGAACTGACGAGTTCAAAGCAAGAGATTGAAAAGCTGAATGGCCAATTGCACGAATTGTCTACCTGGACCGGCTTTGACGACGTGGACGAAGAGTTAATCCCCTTTGAGCTCGATATTGCGCTTCAAGTCTATATGTCCGGCATTAAGGCGTATGATCCAAAAACAGGCAAGATGGATAACGATCAGCCAATAAAAAAATGGCTAGGACACAAAGTTAATGACTTTTTTGACGGTGACCCAAGTGCCGCCTTGTGTGAGCGTATTGCAACCGTGGCAAATTGGCAGAAGGGCGGAGGTCGACCGGGAAAAGGCAATAAATAGGTCACCCATTTTTGGCCATACTCCGCCTCACAAAAGGTGCACAGATATTGGGTGCCCCATTAATTTTTAAAGGGTCACCTGTTTAATTTTGGCAGCGCAACTCATGCACGTTGATGGCATCTGCAATAGTGCAGTGACATCAAAGAAGGTATGAGAAAATGAGTACATCAACCCAACCACGCATGCTCCGCATGCGCCAATTAATCGAATATACGGGCCTATCACGGGCCTATATTTACCAGCAAATCAATGAGGGCGATTTCCCCTCAGGTTATACCCTCTCGCCAGGCGTCAGAGTCTTTGAGAAGTCCGAAATCGATGCTTACCTCGATCAAAGAAAGCGGAGGGTTTAAAAATGAAAAACCCTGCCACTCACAAAGTAAATGACAAGGCTCTCAATAACGGTTTGCCGACCATTTATGATCCGAGTCTAACTCTCCGCAATAAAGACCTCAAGGTAATATCGGTGCCTGACATTCTTCACGCGCCTAGCCAAGCTGAGGGATATTCGGCATATCTCCAATTTAATGGATACCCGATAGATACTTCAGGCGCTCCAACTGGGACCATTCAAATTGTCGAAAACGATGTTTTTGTAATCACAGAAGGGTGTAACTACCACTTAAACCCTGAGCGCGATTATTCGGCGATAAGTGATACGAACAGAATTGCGGAAATTGAACAGAGCGTTATCACTGCGGCGTACGTCACGATTTGCAAGTCGATAGCCAAGGGCGAATGGTCAGTCATATTCGCTCTGCCAAATGACGGAAAAACTCTAATCATCCTGGCTACAATTGTTCAGCAGATCGCTGCTGGACTTTTGAATGGGAGGAATGTTTTTTACTTCAATCTTGATGATGCCAGATCGGCTTATTTAGAGAAGCTAAAAATCCTCAAGCCATTCAAGGTTATCGTGTTCGACGAAGATCCAGTATCGGTAATGCTTGATCTCATCAAGGCCCGACGAGCCAAAGATAAGGTTATTGTCATCGATACCCTGATTAGGGTTTGTGACACCAACAACCGTCACGAAATATTAAGACTATCAGAAATCTGTCGAAGGTTTTGTGCGCTTGGCGGAACGGTAATCACCTTGGCCCATGCAAATAAACATCTGGGTAAGGATGGCGCTCCAGTCCTGGAAGGCGTTGGATTGATACGGAGTAATGCTCACTGCGTCAGTTATCTGCAGAAGTATGATGACATAATAAAAATGGTGAACATCAAAAAGCGTACTTTTGTTGAACCCGAAGTCATTTTTCAGATCGACAAAGACCTTCCTTATCCTGATCTATTTGCTTCGGTTCGCGTTCTATCGGGTCAACAAGCAAAGCAATTACTCGCCGATAGGGCTCAAGACCAACTAATCCTAGAACACCCCATCATCATTCAGACGATCAAAGACGCCATTCTTAATGGGAACCAGTTAAGAACCGCGCTTGCCGGCGAGGTGCGGGATAATACGGGCGAGTGGCTTAAAACCATTTATCGGGTGCTTGATGAATTAGAGGGTAAGCTTTGGAAGATGACCAAAGGCCCAAATAATTCAAAAATCTACACTCTACTTTAATGCCCACCTTGCCCTGATCTAAGCCGAAGCGGTAGCGTAGGCTATAGAACAGGGCAAGCCCCCGCCCAAACCTATAAAACCGGGAAAACCGAAAAAACCGCAGTATCGTTGGGTTTTTCGGTTTTTCAGGTTTTTCGGCTTTTAATAGGGGGACTGCTCCCCGCGAATTATCACTTAATTAGAGCCGATAAATGGAATAGCTGCCAGAATTGGCAACTCTAAACCATGGGTTCGAATTCATTGCGACCACAGCCCCTTTTAAGAAAACAAGAACCAAGCAATTTGGATCACAAGATAAACCAGCAGCAAGTATTTTACTTTGTCAAATGCGGCAACCACACTCGATTTCGCCATGCCTGAAATATCAGAGAGTGTTTGTTTGGCTAACTCTATCGACTGTGCCTGTGCCTTCACAATCCACTCTTTCAGAATTTCGTCCCGAATATCGTAAGTATAAAAGGCTCTAAAGGCGTCGGAACTATCGCTGGCATCATGCGAAGATGCTCTCCGAAATTTCGCATACTCGATGTCGTATCTAGCCTTTGCGTCAGGGTCGCTTAAGATCAAATAAGCTTCGTTAATCAACTGCATTTCCCTGGACGTATCACGGTGAGGGTTCTTGTCAGGGTGCCATCTGAGGGCCTGTTTTCTGTAGGCCTTTCTTATTGTTTCCTTGTCTGCGTCTCGGCTGATTTCGAGCACTGAATAGTAGTCAATGAACACGTTCTAGTGTCATCCATCTTTATTCAACGTAGGTAAGTCCGATGTGGTTTCTTTACTCTTGGGATTGTACTTCCATACCGCCCGTATTCCCGCAAACATAGCCAACCCGATGATAATCATTGGCAGAGCACCAGTGAATCCTACAACTTGGCTGAACCCCAAAACCATAATGGTTATCAAGACTATTGCTACGGTAAAAACAATCTTCAAAGCCGTTCTCATGGCTCCCCCCAAATTTACATAGATTCACTTATTTGGAGTATTGCACGAAATTTTTGTCTAAGAAAAGCGAATAGATTTAATCTCTTTAGAGAAGTGTTGCAGAAACATCCAACTCAATATGAACGGTAGTATACGTTCTGAAGATGCATCATAGTGCCGTTGCCGTATCGAGATTTCAGCGTGCGTGAAAGGTCAGGAGCAACTCTCCGAGGCAGCTAGTTCGTATCCCAGACTTGTATACGCTTAACGCCCCTGCCTTCGCGAATGGACTTGTTTACCAAACACCGTTCAAGATTAAACCTGCCCCCACATGACCCCATGCTAATGATTTCGGTGCTGTTCGGGCTGAACGGCACCTAATTTAGCCCCATCATTTAAAGCTGATATTTGCTGGTTTTGAATTCTCGACAATTAACCCAGAAGGTTTTTTTAAACAACGAAGCTATAGGAGATTTTTATAATCTGGGTACGGCTCTAGTAAACTGACCGGCTTGGGTAAAAATTCGGAATACCCCCCCCCGGGGCAATCTCGGTAACGATCTTTTACGCATAAGCCTTCGGCTCTTAGGTAAGCATAACCAACATATAGGGAGCCTCGAATGAAGCTATGGAAAGCCTTCACCTCATCAATGATAAACCTGCTTAAGGTGCTGGACAACTTTACTGACGGCACGAATGAGCTCTCGATCATGTACAAAGAAGCCTGTTACGCAGCTCGCAAGGAACAAGCTATTGAAGCGCAGCATGATTTCAATGAACTCATTAAATCCTCAGGCCTGAGCGAAGAGGAGATCAGCAGGCTACATGTCAAAGCCTAACCATCTAGGAACCTTCGGGTTCCTATTTTTTTACACAACCACACAAAGCGATAGAGCCAACCCTAGATAGCGCCCAGGAGGCCTAAATTGAGTCACTGAGCCATTTGACAGACAAAATGGCACCCAACCCCGCAAAACACACAATGATTCTCAGTGAGTCTTAAAACTGCCTACAGAGTCATTTGGCTAAAACATGCCTTTGCTAAGGGGCGTTGCCCCTCGCGCCTACAAGAACCTTCCGTGCCATTCATATTAGCTCTACCGGTGTCGCCATGCTCGCCCTTGCAGGGCTGTGCGTGGCTCTTAGCCTGGATAAAGCCTGACCGAGTCCACGAGAAGGTTCTTTCCGTTGCTAACCCCATTCTCGCCGAAGGGCAGAAGGCCAAACGAAGTTTGACCTTTTGTTCTTGATGCCGGTCCCATAATCTTTTTTTTACGGGTTTGGCGTGAAAACTCTATTTTTTTATGGCAGTCAAAGCGAATAAGGAAAGGGGGGAGAATGGGTATTTCAAGCATCATTAACTTATTTTTGGGGTGTGACACCTACATGCGCGGAAAGCTAAAGGAGGCGGTCAAGTCCTCGCAATGGAAACAAGGTGAGAATCCGGTCGGAATGAAAGTAAACACAGACATGGCCCGGAAATACTTATCCAAACACTCTGACGATATTTTGGGCTCTAGAGACAGCGCGGAGGACATTACATTCATCATGAGGTTGGGAAACACCCACTACAGGTGCGAACTACTCTCCGAACCGCTTAACGAAGTCATTTCGGTTTTATTTGTCCACCGATGAACGGATCAAGGCCTTAGATACGGGAGCATGCTTTTAGCGCTCTCCTTCACTCGCTCCTTCGGCCTAACGCTTATTCGGCTCCGCTTCGCTGCGCCTAATAAGCTACCTTAGCCCTCAGTCACTCCCTCAGTCGGCACTACCGCATGCTCCCTCGTTCTGAGCCTTTTCATCTGGCTCGCGAGGCTTAAGCACAATCTAAATGTGGGGCTGAATGTGGGGCTATAATACGCTAAAAAAATAACCCCTTGAATTACAAAGGGTTATTTAATGAATTGGTAGCGGAGGAGGGACTCGAACCCCCGACACGCGGATTATGATACCGTTAAAGCGCAAGCGTTTCTGCGGCTTTTACGGGGATTTGTTGCATTCTTGTCGCAATGGCGCCCCAGCCACAATTAAGCCAGCAAGGACCAGGCACCATCGGAAAGTTCTTGGCGGTGGTCGTCGTACACCGGGAAGAGGTGTGTGTACAGGTCCGAGGTAACCTGAATGGACGAATGCCCAAGACGGGCCTGGACGGTCTTTGCGGGCAATTCCAGGCCGCCGTCCTGTTTTCTGTTAATCAGCCAGGATGCATAGAAGTGACGTAGGGCATGGAGCGCGTACTTTGGGGTCATAATGGCTCTACCCTCTTCATCAACCTCCCCCGTATCAATCGAAACACCCGCGGTAATCTGCGCAGGGGCAAGGCCACGATTGTAGATGTTGGCATGAGACTCGATCCGGCCCGCTCCGTTGGGGAACACCAACCACAACTCGCCCGGATGGTCGTCCGTCTTGCCGTGGCGCGGGCACTGTAGACGCCACTCCTTAAGCGTGTTGACCACGATTTCAGGAACCGGGACATCACGACGGCTGCTCTCCGATTTCGGATCGCCGATCTCGCCGTAACGGTCCGCCCTCTGGCGCACGGTGATAATGCCCCTATCGAGGTTCACATGCTCCCAGAGAAGCCCCCGCAACTCACTGGCACGCAGGCCGCTGAATACCGCCGTCACGATTAGGGGGCGCCAGCGGCCCTCGGTATGGTCGATAATGGCCTTCACCTCTTCTCGCGACGGGATGTCGCGACCGACCTCAAGGCGCCGCTTGCTGCGCCTTGGCATTTCTACCCGCACGTCGGCGGCGACATTCTGAGCGACCTTTCCGCGCCTCTGCGCTTCCCTCAGGATGCCCTTCAGGGAACTCAGCACCTTTTTTGCCGTGGCGCGGGAAATCTTATCCCTGGGACGCTTTGCGGATGCCCGGTCAAGCAACCGATCCCGAAAGGCTTCAATGCCAGGTACGGTCAGCCTAGCAAGCGTTTCATTCCCGATTAGTGGGACGATATGGAAATCGACATGCTGCCGGTATTGATCGACGGTCGATTGCTCGCGCCCGTTTAACTTGGCCCGGGCGATCCAATCCTCGGCGGCATCCTTGACCGTCACGCTATCGCTAGCTGCCGTATGCGTCCCGGCGCGAACCTCTTGGGCGATTTCATGCAGGCGGTCATCAGCCGCTTTCTTGGTCTTGAACGTCTCGATATGACGCTTCCGGTTCTGGTCGAAATAATCGACGATCCAAGCCTCCCGGGCCTTACCCCCGGATTGCCATTTTCGTTTCCGTACCTTTGCCATTCGTACCCCCTATCAACTGAGTATCGGCATGGCTAAAATATGTTGCAAAAATTTCCGCTTGTCAACACGAGCCTAATACCCTGGCGGTAAACGCCCTAAAGGCAAACGAGCGCGAACGAAAGAAGGGCCCGAGAGGCCCTTGTCTTCGTTGCGATCATGCAGATTTTTCGGTAAGGTTTTCTTGGGTTTGGTAGCCCTGACCAAGATGAGGTTCCAGCCGTTGGCGCGGCAGTGGAACCAATATGCGCCGCACCTTGGCGGGTGCGCGACCTCGGTATTATGCCGGGGGCCGCACGCCATGTCCAATGGGAAACCCCTAAAAGCTGCGGACCTGTCTCTTGGCAGGCTATCAACCCCCGGCGCCAGGCCGTTCCTGGCAGGGCTGTGATAGGCCGAACCAAGAGGACTAATCCTATGAAAACTCATCCCGAGAATCCGGCGGGCGTGACCCGTCGCCAAGCCGCCGTTGCCGTCGCCGCTGCGGCGGCCTTCCCGTCGTCGATCTTGGCGAGCGAACCGACAAGACTAACGGAGGCGGAACGGATCTTCCGCGAACTATGCGCCGCGTGGCGCGACTATCAGGCCGAGCGCGAGGTAACTGAGCCTATGGAGGACGCCCTGCAGGCGGCCGGCGATTTGTTCGCGAAGGTTCAAATCGGAATTCACCTAGAAAGCGACAAGCCCATTTTCACCCATAGTGCCGAGGGCGTGAATGATCGATATGACCAAATCGCCAAGGCTCACACGCGCCTTTATGGCAGGAACGGGATCAGGTGCGTTGAAGAAGAGCGAAAGCGCGCGTTGGCTCATCTCGCCGAAGACGAAAAGCGCGTCCAGAAAATTCAGGACGATATGGGATACACGGCGGCGGTCACCCGGCAGCAAGAGGCGCTCGACCGCTTTTATGACGGCGCCGACAAATTGATGGCCGCGCCGGTCGTCAATCGGGCCGACATCGCCATGAAGCTGCGGGTGGCGCTGTATGCGGTCGATGGGATCGACGACATCGCAACCGACATCCCCGCCCCCGGTGGCCTTGATTGGGGCCCTGGGCTGGTCGCCACCGCGATCCGGGAAATCGAGACATCGACGACCGCTTTCGAAGGAGTCGCCTGATGACGAGCCACGATGAAGCCCACGACATCCTCGTCGGCCATGGGCGCAAGACTATTGATGTCGCGGATAGCATCGCGCGGACCTCACGTTGCCTGCTGGATCACCGGCCCCCGGCCTACCTACAGGAATTGCTCGAAGCCCAGGCCCAAGAACTCCGGCAGATTGCGGATAGTCTTGAATGGCTAGCCCATCAGTGACGGGATGCCACAAAAGAAACCCCGCCGATTTGGCGGGGTTTCATTTTGGCCCGTGGGTGTTCGTCCGCGTCAACGCTTCTCGGCGTCACCTTCGACCGTGTAGCGCGAATTTCGGATCAGGGCATCGAATGGAACCGGGCGCGGCTGGCGGATGTCCAGGGCGATTTCCTGGCCGCCTCGATCACGATAGACCGCGACCGCGTGGGCGTAGCTACATACGATCCCCGCGCCGTCAAATTGACGAGTGCAGGGCCCTGTGGGCGGCAATTTAACGCTGACCATCCGGGCCTCGTACCCGGCCCGCTCCAGCAGGTCTCGCGCCGTCTTCGCGAAGACGACGCAATCCGCCTTGAATGGCTCCCCCCGAGTCACGGCCTCAGCGCGAGACGGGCGCTCTGGGGAGAGGCCAAAAATATGAAGCGGCTCCTGATGGAAATCCGCCAACGCGTAAACGAAGGCTGCGATTTTTTGGGGTGTGCTGAGGTCGGGCGACACGCTGGCGGGCGCGGCGGCAACGGCGGAAGAAAAAACGAGCAGGAATCCCGTTAGGATCAGTTGGGGGGAAATCGGTCGGGTGCTATTCTTGGCCATCGTCTTGACCTCCATGTAGGTGATGGCGAAGGGGCCGGAGAGGGGTGCATCCCTTTTCGGCTCCGATAATTTACACCTCAAGTGTAATTCTTATTTCCCTTTTAAACAACACCCCAGGTGTAATTTTGAATTCGGTAACGGGCGAGCAGATCAGAGCGGCAAGGGCCTTGGTTCGGTGGGAACAGGCGGACCTGGCGTCCGCCGCCGGAGTGTCCTTGGAGACAATCAAACGGCTTGAGGGGACGCGCGGACCCGTTTCGGCGCACGCGCGCACCCTTGACGCAATTAAGGCCGCTTTGGCAGAAGTTGGCGTCGTATTTATCGATTCCAACGGCCAGGGGCCGGGCGTCAGACTCAGAGAGCCGGGAGAATAACATGGGCCTGAAGTTCCACCCCGCGCCCGGGACCATCCTTCTGTGCCACTTCGAACCCGGCTTTAAGAAACCGGAAATGATCAAACGCCGGCCCGTGGTCGTTGTGTCGCCCCGCCTCCGCCATCGGAACGACCTCTGTACGGTGGTCCCGCTGAGCACCCGAGAGCCCGACAAGATATGCGACTACCATTGCCATATGAAAATGGCGCGCGCCCTCCCGGCTCCCTGGGATTCGCCTGAGATGTGGGTTAAGGCCGATATGCTAGCGACAGTCGCCTTTCACAGACTGCATTTGATCGGGGCTGGGCGCCATCCGGGCGGAAACCGGAAGTACCTGAATATTCAGGTTGAAACCGAACAGTTACACGCTATCCGGCAATGCGTTCTTCATGCCCTAGGCCTCTCCCATTTGACGGAATCGCTCTGAAAGCCTATATATTGTTCGTCCCCGCTCTGCCATGGCATCGGGCTTTGAGACTGGTTTCTTCGGGAAGCCAGCCGGCTTCGGAAGGCGATGACAAGCCCCCGGGGCCGTAGAACAGGGCGCTATCGGAAACGGTGGCGCCCTTTGTCGTTGGGAATGGTCCGCATCATTGCCGTCTCACTAGTCCTGGCGCCCGTCATGCTCCATTGGCCTCCGGATACCTCTCCAGTGCCCGATACATGGTCCCCCTGCTTACGCCGTAGCTTTTCGCCACCTCCTCATGCGTCACACCGGGCGCTGCCAACCTCCGCCGAATCTCTTCGGTCTGCTCTTTGGTGAAGGCAGCCTTGCGGCCCGGAACCTTGCCTTTGATCGCCGAGATGACCTTTCTTACCTCATCGACCTGCCGGCCCATGTATGCCGCGATTTCATCCGCAGCCCTTCCTTGCTCCATGCCGATTTTGACGATGCGAAGTTCGTTGCGGGTGATCGGTTCGCCGCTCAGGTCCATGGTTAGAATCCTGTACTCCTGCCGCCGGACCGCATGGCCGCTCCGCTCTGGGAACAATGCCGCCCGCTTCTTCGGTTCCAAGCCGTTGACCAGCGCCCGTGCTAATCGGTTCTCAGCATCCAAGGTCCATTTTCGTCTGCTGGACAGTCGCGGCCAATTGTCCATAGCCCGCTTCTTCACAGCACCAATCGACCGCCCGGGAAGCCGTGTTGCGATAGCGTTATAGGAATGCCCGCTCCGCAGACCGTCGTGGAGAATCTTTTCTTCCCATTCCTCCCAATAGGCCCTGGTCGAACGCCCCTCCAAAATAAGCCGCTGCGCTACGTGCATACAGGGACGACCAAGGCACCCCGCGATCCAGGCCACCGACTTGCCGAGGTCACGAAGTTGCCGAAGCTCCGTTACCGCACCGGCGGACCATGTTTCTGGGGCGTCCTTTGGAAATCGTCGGGCGAGTTTCCGAGCCTCTCGGAAACGGCGGCCAGCCGCACGGTGTTCGATGTCGCCGCCGTCGTCGTTGGCGTCCAGGCCGCGCCGTTCGGCATCGACCAGCACTAGCCGCAGGAGGCGGACCTTGTGCCCTTCGACGGGGACCTGGAAGCGCCCCTTGCGCCTGGCGCGGCTATCCAGGCCCAGATCATGGACACGCTTGAACACATCGCCCGGCTTCGTTTGGACGAAGCTGGCAATCTGACAATACCCCTTGCCTGCTCGCCAACTTTGCGAGATGCGTTGGTCTGTCATCTCCCGGAGAGCTACCGGCGCGGGGGTCACTTCGCCATTGATCGTTTCCGCCAGGTGGCCCTCTGCGATCAGTCGAGAAATGCGGCGACCCGAAAAACCACGGGCGAGCGCCAACCTGGGCAGCGGCTTGCCTGCCGCCCGGACAATATCGATCACTGACCGATCTTCGTCAGGCAATTCAGAGTAAGTTTTCCTGGGTTTCAATGCACTCTCCCTGGTCATCTCCTGCCCAGGGATTGGAGACAGCTTGCCACCGACTAATTGAATGCGGAAGGCGCTTTCTAGTCCTATAATAGGAGAACTCTATGCCCCCTTCGCCTCCCGATCCACGGTGCAGGGCTGGCCGGCGGATCGTAGGGATATGAAATCGTCACCCAAAGGCGCTCCGCATGGATGCACGGCCACGACGCTGCGCATCAGCAACAGCGGAAACCGCAACGCCGGGAATTGAGGCCCGAGTCTGCTTGACCTCATACCCGAGGTTATCCAATCGCTGCACAAGCTCGGGGATCATGTCTCTGGTCGGATTGTTCAACGTCATGTAGACAGTTTGCCCGCCACCTGTTCCGCCGTCCGAGGACACGCGCTGTTGACCAGGCGTCTCGACGGTCACACGCTCACCATCACGCGCCGCGAAAGTTACAAGGCGGTTGTCGCGGCCTGCATTGATTGATGGGAAACTAGAGCCAACGGTGAAAGACCCACCATCGGCAAGGGCCGCATACGGAACAGTCGCGCCGATAGCCTCAAGGCCGAGAATTGAGCCACCACCACCGCCACCGAACAGGCTTCCGAAGAACCCGCCGATACCGCCCAAGCTCGGAGATGACGACCCAAACAAAGCATTTTTCAGCGGATTGATCGCGGCCAATTCAATGAACGACTGCATCAGTTCAGATACAACTGCCCGACCGATATTGCGCAAATCTGCAAATGCGTCTTTGCCCTCAACCGCCATCTGAGTAATGGCTGAGCCGATACGGTCAAAGGCTCTGGATGCCGTATTTTCAAGGTAACGGATCGTCGCTTGCTCTTGTTCGTACTGCGCAATGGCCTGCTGTTGTGTTTCCAGAAGGAATTGACGCTCAGACGTCAGGCGCTTGATTTCATCAGCCGCCACACCAGCACTCTGAAGGTCTTTTTCCAAGGCCTCGACAGAAGACGAAACCTCGCGGGCTTTCTTGTATTCCTCCCAAGCCCGCGCACCATCCATTACGGCTTGCGTTTCTTCTCGGATACGGGTGTTCTCCATCCGCGCGGCGCTCATCGCGTCGTTGGCTTCCTTCTGCGCCTTGGCAAGTGCCACCGTGCCCTTGGTCACTTCATCGAGATTCATCTGAAGCGTTTCCAGCATTAGGTTGTATTCCATGAAACTGACGTTACCAGCGGCGAATGCGGCCTCTAGAAGCTTGACGCTTTCGTTGTATTCATTCTGCGCCTTCACTGCGGGGATTAGGCGCTCCTGAAGCTTCTGGAACTCGTCAGCCTGCGCTGCGACGAACCCGGATGCTCCGTCGCCACCGGATAGAGACTTCTTAATGTCTTCTGCAGCCCGGTCAATTTCGTTCGCGGCGTCTACTGCGTCCCGACCAAAAGCCTCCCAAGCAAGCGCGCCCGCGCCCAGGGTAATAGCAAGCTTTGCTATAACGCCAAGAACAGACTTGCTTAGAACCGCATTAAGCAACACCCCCGACTTCGCAGCTGCCGTCATGGCCTTCGTCATGGCAATAACGGATGTCGCGATTGACCCGAACAACACGGCGGCCTTGTACGCGGCGATTGAGGCGATAGCAGCCGCGATGCCGCGCATATTCTCTGCGACCAGCTTCCCGACTAGCACCACGGCCCGCATTGAAGCGCCAACTAAGCGCCCAAACGACTCTCCTGCCTCGCGCGCTGCGGTCATTGATTCAATAGTAACATTCACTGATCCCGCAAAACTGGAAACTAGGGCGTCATCAAATCCAGCTGATATTGAGGATTGAAGAAGGGTAATTTCATCGTTCAGGCGTTCAGACGCAGCGAGCATTTCGTCTGATCGCGTGATAAGCCCAACCATTCTTCCATCAAGAGTGCCAGCGGATTCCGCGAGCAAAACCATCGCTTGGCCTGCTTGACGCCCGAAGGCCGCCGCCGATAAAGCCTGTTTATCAAAGGCGGTATCCGCCTCTTGAATAGCCTTCAGGACAATCCTAATACCATCCTCCGTAGAGGTCGCCGCAACCAGTTGTTCCTTTAGGGCGGCATTCGACTTGTCGAGTATCGTGACCAACGTTCCGGTATTCGCCCGCAACTCACCAACACGCTTCACGAAGGCCCCGATTCCGGTTTCCAACTTCGCCGTCGCTACACCGGCCAACTCGCCCTCGATCCGATACCTCTGAAGGGTTGAGGCCGCGATATCCAACTGGCGGGCCTGCTTGGCGATTGCGTCACCGCCCTCGATTGCATTCCTGGTAAATTGGGTAAACTGACGAACCGCAAGCGCGCCCGCGAAAGCCGCCGCCGCCGACTTCATTGCCGAAAACTGGCGCGACACGTCCCGCCCCGCCCGCTCTACCGCGCGCATCTGCGTCCGCATCTGTGCGGAGGCGCGGCTAAGGTCCGCGTTTGCCTTCGCCACATTTTTCGTAAAGGCGGCCGTTTGCAGGTCCAGATCAATTGTTACACCACCGACGGAAGTCGCCATTTATCGAACACCTCTCACTTTCTTGCCGGTCGCCAAGCGGCGCGCGACGTTCTTCAAACCACGGGCCAGCGCCTCGGCTCCGGCCTTCACTGCGTCACTGGCCCGGCTATCGAGCGCGGGCCGGAAATGGGGTTTTGCCGACATCTTGGACGTGCCGAATTCCAGCAAGTGCGCGATGCGCCGACCAACACCACGGACACCAATCATTCCCGCCCGACGGCCACGCCCGGATCGTGACTTGTCTTTCGCAAAGCCAATGCCATTTTCCGCGTAGTCGCCGGTCTCGCGCGGCGCGCGGCGCTTCGTCTCGTCTAGGATCGGCTTCGCCATGGCGCGCACGGCACTGTCTCCGACTTGCTCCGCCAATTCCGGACCAAGCCGGGCAAGCGCAGTCTGCACTTCCTTCAACCCTGAAACTTTGAATGTCGTCGGTCCCATCAAGGCACCTCCCGCGGTTCGCCGAATTGATCAAGCGCCCAAGGCGTTGCGCGCGCACCGGTCGGCTGCCAGGTTGCCATGAAGGCACGACCGAGACGCCCCCACGCCTCCCCGGCTGCATCCCGCGCGGCGCGGTCACCATCGCCCCCAGGAAAGCCCAAGGGCGCCAGCGCCGAAAAATAGTCGCGTCCAGTCTCAAACAGATCGGCCCAAGCCCTAACCTCGTCCGGCCGACGGTTGCGGCTCCGCCGCGTTCGCTTAGTCGGCATAGCGCACCTCCGTTTCGGCCGCGTCGAGGTCAGCCCGCAGGGTTTCCGTCCTGGCGCGCTGGTCATCGTCATCAGTTACACAATGTCCGTGAACGACCGCGCACGCCGTCATGTCCCAGGGCTTCAACCCGAGGGCCCTTGAGAGCCGCGCCCAATCGTTTGCACGGTATGCGTCCACGGCCCCCGCCGTAATGCGTGTCCGAAAATCCCGGATTCTCTTGCGTCGTTTCGTCGGCATCACGATCCTCCGCCGCTAAATGAACCTGCCGGGCGACCGGGCGCGTCCCGAAGGGGCTCAAGATCCAAGTTTAAGGAACGGACGGCAGCTAGAAACCCGTTCCGGCTATCCTTTTCGAGCGCGCAAGCCGGGTTGACCTTTACCTGCGCGTACCGGTCCCTCACGACCTCACCATGCTCTTTGATGGCGACCTGCGCCGCCCTCATCCGGTCCAGACACTCCGCAGCAGTCGTGAGCAGGGCAAGCCCCGCCGAATCTTCGATCATGTATTCAGCAGAAACCGTGCGCCAAAAATCGCGACCATCCTTCGCCAGGTGGCCCGGGGGCTGGGATCGCTTGTGTCGTTTCAACTGATTCTCCAGAACTCAATTTTGTGAAGACAGAGGAATGGCACCGGATTACGCTCCGGAAAGCCGGGGAGATTTTACCCCCCCATCCACCTTGATCTGACAGCCCCCCATGAACGTGGTGCGCGATACCCGACCGACACTAAGCCGATACTCCTGGCCCCCGTTCTTCGGCTTGCCACTTGTGATAAGGGTTAAGGGCACACACAGACCCGCGCGCCGGGCAGCGCCCAAGGCGTCGTTAAATGCAGCCTCGGCACATGCGACGGCATCCACGAGTCCCGTATCGGCCTTGTGGCCGGGGGGGTATGACTGGCTGCCCATCAATGTATCCCCCCTGCCCCTGACGGCCGCCCGGTGGCGAATACGCGCAAGCCTGCGTCCTGGTCACCATTGGTCGCGGTGGCCTGGCCTCTCTCCGCTTGGGCCTTGATGGCTGCCACAACATCGGCGACGGTCAACCCTTCAACCTCGACCTGCCGGGGGATGGCGCCCGCGCGAATACGGTTGAGTTGCAACATGACGGAATCGCGGGCAACCCTTCGTCCGCCGACGGCTGCGATAACATCAACCGAAACCACGGCAAGTGTGATTGCCGCCATCGCCGGGTCCGGGGATTGCTCAATCAACGCATAAGCGGCGGCGCATTCCTTGGCCGCCTGGTCTTCGAATTGATCGGGCGGCGCGGCGGTACACCCACCGTCGCTGCCAGCCCGTTCGGTCGGCGGAGATGATCGACCGAATTTCTTTCGCCATCTGTTGAGCATCACGCCCCCCCCATCACGTCGGCGGGCTCGGGCCTCATTGTACGCGACCACGTTTTCTTGCCGGTCCTGGCGTCTACCTGGGACGCAATGTGAATCACGTTCTTCATGGCGCCGCCTGCGACCGGATGCCCGGT
>CAXGUG010000038.1:0-29897 GCA_964012715.1 uncultured Rhodospirillaceae bacterium
GGTTTCCTTTGAGACAGGGGCGGTCAACGCACCCGAGATGCTGTCGATCAGGTTGACGCCGAATGGCGGGCCTTGGGTCGCCTTAGGCGATGGGCGTATCTTCGCAACGGTCTTGATCAAAGATGAAGTGCCCCTGACGGAAGAAGATCAGGACAAGGCCCAGACGCCGCACGCGACTGTGCCTGAAGCCCCGACGGCACAGGCGCAACCGGCCAACGCGCCGCAAATTCAAACCAGCAGTATCCAGGCGCAGTCGAGCCAGGCCGGCAACGTTCAGGCATCCGACCCGAAAGCGAAGACGATCACCGCCAAGGGGATTTCAACCTCGTCCAGCGGTGGGCAGGGCAGCGGTGGCGACAGCGGCTCGGGACAGTCGAGCGGCTCGGTCTCGCCAAGCAGCGGCGGCGGCTTGTCGGACCAGGCCGGAACATCGGCCAAGGGTAAGTTGGAATTCGTCGATACGCGAACGACGGCGTCGCAGATCGCCATCGGGCGGGACGGCAGTGTCTTCGCCCTGGACACCAGTGGCGGCATCACCCGTTGGAGCAATAGCCGGAAGCAGTTCGAGAGCTTTCCCGGGCAGTTGGCGCGTATCGCCGTGGACAGCCAGGGAAATCCCTGGGGCGTGACCGGGCGCGGTCGGGTATTCCGCCACGATGGCACCGATTGGCGGCAGGTGCAGGGCGCGACTGGATCCGACATCGCGATCGGAACCCGCGATGACGTGGTGATCCTCGCGGACGCACAGGGGCTGCTATCGAAATACAATGCCTCGACCGGGCGCTTTGATCGTATCTCCGGCTTGGGCGTGCAAGTCGCGGTCGACAAGAACGGTGCGCCCTGGACGATCCGTAGCGATCAGGTCGTGCAACGGTGCGACAGCTCGCCTTGTTCATCGCTGTTCAAGCTGGCGCGAAGCATCGCCATCGGGCCGGACGGCACGCTGTTTCTGGTGACGACGAATGACCAGTTGCTGCGCAAACGCGAGAACCAAAAAACCTTTGAGCAGATCGTGGTGCCGGGCCATACGCCTGCGCAGGTCGCGGTCGGGCCGAACGGGTATCCCTGGGTGGTGACCAGCGCGCGCAAAGTCTTGTCGACAAAGTTCTTTGAGCGCGACGAAAGTGGCGACCGGGTGCTGGCGCAGAAATCGAGCGGCAATACCGGCGGTACGGGCGCGACGGCGGCGGTTGTCGCATCGCAGAGTTCCAGCGCCTTTACCTTTACCAAGAACCTGAAGTGGGAGACCTACAAGTCGACCGATCCGGATGCCAGCATGGCGATGTTGGAAGACGTTCATGCCGGCCATACGGGCGCGGTTTATATCAGAGGCGACAGCGGGGTCTTTAAATTCAATACCAAGACCAAGAAGTTCGAATCGCTGACCAAGTCGTTCTCGACCTCGTCTATTGCCGATGTCGGCGAAGATGAAAGCGGCACGCTTTGGGCCCTGGGCGGGATTTCACCGGCGAAGGTTTATCGCATCAAGGGAACGCAGGAAAAGGTCTATACCGTCGTCAACAATACGGATACGCCGCGTAACCTGGCGGTTACGGCCGATGGCACGGTTTACGTCGCCGCCGGACAGTCGCTGTACAAGATGGAAGCGGGCGGAAGCGTTTTCAAAAAGATCATCGATGACGACATCTTTTACGTTCACGTCGGTCCGGGCGGGGACCTCTGGATCATGAACCAGAACTCCCGCGTTCAGCAGTACACGGGCAGCAAGTTCGAAAATCGGCCCAAGGGAACGGCGCTCCAGGCGCAGGATATGGCCGTTGGGGCCGACGGGTCGGTCTATGTGATCCAAAACTCCGATAGCTTGTTGAAAAAGTGGAACGCCAGTAACGGACGTTTCGACGACGTCAACATCACCCAAACCATGGAAAAGGTGACGGTCGATATCGATGGCCGCCCCTGGCTTGCCAATACATCCGGCGGGTTGACCTCGACCGGGGATATCTGGCGGGCGAAGGACTGAGCTCAAGCAAATTCGGGCCGCGACATTGGGTCCTTTTTCGAAACGCGCCTTTGGTCAAAGGCGCGTTTCGTCTTTACAATGAATGCCGACAGTCATAACTATATCAGTAATATATCAACGATAATTCTGGAGGATGACATGCCGGTATTCGAAGGGGCGCGAACCATCGACGGGCTTCGCGTTACGGTCGACGGCCAACCCATGGGCGATCACAAGGACACGGCGGATTACAGCCCGGGCGGCATCGAATGGGGCTATGTCGGGCAGGCGTCCAAGCAGCTTGCCCATGCGATCCTGATGGAACACTTCAAGGACGCCGCCAAGACCGCCCAACACGTCGACGCCTTCATGGAAAATCAGGTCTCTCTGTTCGACAACGAATGGAAGATCACCAGCCAGGAAATCGACGAGGCGCTCGGGACCGGATCATGACCGGCCTGAATACGTCCGCATCGGCGGGCGCGCCTCCGGGCGGGTGGGATACGCTTGCCCGCAACAAGGCAGCGCGGATTGAGCGCGCGCGGTCGCTGGCCGACGGCAAGGTCGTCGCGACGGAGCAGGCGGTGGCCCTGTTCGAAGCGGTGCTGGAGCCGGGCGACAAGGTCTGCATCGAAGGCGACAACCAAAAGCATGCCGACTACCTGGCGGCGGAACTGGCCAAGGTAGATCCGGCGCGGGTCCACGACCTGCATATCGTGCAATCGAACCTCGCGCTGGCGCCGCATCTGGACATCTTCGAGCGCGGTATCGCCCGCAAGCTCGATTTTTCCTATTCCGGGCCGCAAGGCGTGCGCGTCGCCAACTTGATCAAATCTGGCAAGTTGGAACTGGGCGCGATCCACACCTATCTTGAGCTTTACAGCCGCTATTTCCTGGACCTGTCGCCGCGCGTCGCGGTGATCGTCGCCGAAAAGGCCGACCGGGCCGGGAACCTGTTCACTGGCCCCGCGACCGAGGACACGCCGGTGATCGTCGAGGCCGCGGCCTTCCGCAACGGCGTGGTCATCGCCCAGGTGAATGAGGTCGTGGATGAATTGCCGCGTGTCGACGTGCCGGGCGATTGGGTCGATTTCGTCGTCACCGCGCCCAAGCCGTTTTACATGGAGCCGATCTTTACCCGCGACCCGGCGCAAATCACCGAAATCCAAATCCTGATGGCGATGATGGCGCTAAAGGGCATTTACGAGCCCTATGGCGTGACCCGCCTGAACCACGGCATCGGTTTTTCCACGGCGGCGATCGAGTTGATCCTGCCGACCTATGGCGAGCGTCTGGGCCTGCGCGGCAAGGTCGCCAAGCATCTGAACGTCAACCCGCATCCGACCCTGATCCCGGCGATCGAGACGGGCTGGATCTCTTCGATCCATTCGGCGGGGACCGAGGTCGGCATGGACCCCTACATCGCGGCCCGGCCCGATGTGTTTTTCTGCGGGCCCGATGGGTCGATGCGGTCCAACCGCACCTATTGCCAATTGGCGGGGCATTACGCCGACATGTTTATCGGCGGCACGCTGCAGTTGGATGTGCATGCCAATTCCTCGACCGCGACTAAGAACCGCATCACCGGGTTCGGGGGTGCCCCCAATTACGGCAGCGAAAGTCGTTCCCGCCGTCATGTCAGCGAGGCCTGGCTCCGCGCCGGTCGCGAGGCCAATCACGGCGGTGGGCCGCTGACGCGTGGGCGCAAGCTGGTCGTGCAGATGGTCGAAACCTTCCAGGGTGCGATGCAGCCGACCTTCGTCGAGCGGCTGGACGCCTGGGACCTGATGGCGGATTTCACCCTCGATCTGCCGCCGGTCATGATCTACGGCGATGACATGACCCATATCATCACCGAGGAAGGCATCGCCAACCTGTTGCTGTGTCGCACGCCCGAGGAACGGGAACAGGCCGTGCGCGGCGTCGCCGGGTTCACTCCGGTCGGCATGGCGCGCGATACCCGAATGGTCGAAAACCTGCGCGACCGGGGGGCGATCCGCCGCCCGGACGATCTGGGCGTCGATACGCGGGACGCGACCCGCGATCTGTTGGCGGCGCGTTCGGTCAAGGACCTCGTCCATTGGTCCGGCGGTCTATACGATCCGCCCAAGAAATTCAGAAACTGGTGAGGCAGCCGTGAAGCGACTTGAATACGAATTCAAGGGCCGGGGAAATGCCGGTCAGCCCGGGGCCTGTGTCCTGGCGGGCGTGGTCGGCTCCGGCAATTTGGAAGTCCTGATGGAAAGCCGGCCCGACAGCGGCGTCTGCCGCGTCGTGGTCGAAACCTCGGTCACTGGGTTCGATGAAACCTGGGCCAAGGTGCTGGAGGCGTTTTTCGAACGCCATGCCCTGAACGATCTGGAAATTTCGATCAACGATGCCGGGGCCACCCCGGCGGTGGTCAATCTGCGCCTGGAGCAGGCGGTGGCGAAACTACGGGACGCGGGAGGAACCAGCTGATGGATATGGCAAGCCGCTTGTCGCGTAAAAGCTATCTGGAAGCAACCGCCCGCGAACGCGTGTTGGGTCTGCTCGACCCTGGGTCGTTCGCGGAAATCCTGCCGCCCGAAGCCCGGGTGCGTAGCCCCCATCTGGCCCTGTTGGATCACCCGGCCGCGTTCGACGATGGGCTGATCTGTGGCGACGGCAAGATCGATGGAAAAGACGTGGTCATCGCCGCCCAGGAAGGGGCCTTCATCGGCGGTGCCGTCGGCGAGGTCCATGGCGCGAAGTTGACGGGCATTCTGGAGCGCGCCGCCGAACGCGGGGTCGCGGGCGCCGTGATGCTGTTCGAAACCGGGGGCGTGCGCCTGCACGAAGCCAATGCCGGTCTGGTCGCTATCGCCGAAATTCAGCGCGCGGTGTTCGACGCCCGCGCGGCCGGGGTGCCGGTGATCGCGGTGATCGGCGGGGCTAACGGCTGCTACGGCGGGATCGGCATCGTCGCCAAATCCTGCGACGTGGTCATCATGTCGGAAGAAGGCCGGATGAGCGTGTCCGGTCCTGAAGTGATCGAGACCACCCATGGGATCGAGGAATTCGACGCCCAGGACCGCGCCCTGGTTTGGCGCACCATGGGCGGCAAGCATCGTTATCTGTGCGGGGACGCCGACGTGTTGGTCGATGACGATGTCGCGGCCTTTCGCACGGCGATTACGGCCTGCCTGGGCCAACCGCGTGATCTGGATCTGGACGCAGTTCAGGCCGAACACGCCCGTCTGGGCGATCGCCTGGCCCGCTTTGGCACGGCTGACGATGCCATCGACCTTTGGCGAGGCCTGGGCGTGGATGAACCCGAGGTGCTGCCGAGCTTGGGCGTGAATGAGTTTCTGCCCATCGCCGACCAAGTACGGGGAGGCCGCTCATGACCCCGGACCAGACGACGGAAATTCTCAACCACCTGTTCCCCGGTGGCTACGCCGAGGCGGCACAAGGCGGCGACGTCTTCGCCGGGCAGGGTGATTTGAATGGTCAGGCCGTTCATGTCGTCGGCACTTGGAACGAGGCCCATATCGGGGCCGACCTTGCCCATGCGATGACCGGCCATATCCTGCGGATCATGACCGAGCATCCGGGAGCGCCGATTCTAATGATGGTCGACAATGCCGGGCAGCGATTGTCGCGGCGCGATGAGATGTTGGGCAACAATGCCTTCCTCGCCAATCTGGCGAAGGCGTTGGAGGTCGCGCGGCGACGCGGGCATGCCGTGCTGTCGCTGGTCTATGGTCGGGCCGTGTCCGGCGGCTTCCTGGCGACGGGCATGTCGGCGGCAGGCTGTTTCGCCTTGGCCGGGGCCGAGATCGGCCTGATGAGTTTGGACGCCATGGCGCGGGTCACCCGTGTGCCCAAGGAACGACTGGAAGAGTTGAGCAAGACCTCGGCCATTTTCAGCCCGGGGGCGGAGAACTTCCGGACCCTTGGCGTGATTGAGGATATCTGGACCGTCGATGACGACCTGCCCGGCCATCTGGCCGCCGCGATCAAGGCGGATCGGGATTCCCAAACCCGTCGTCGTGATGGGACCACGCGGGGCGGGCGGTCGATGGCCGATACGGTTTCTACGACCGTGCGGACGGCATGACCAGCCTGACGCGCCACTGTTTCGTGCGCTTGGCGCCGGGGGCCGAGCCCTCGGGCCTGTGCGGCAGTGGCGCTGTCCTGGCCGAGTGGTTGGCCGGGGTGAACTTGGCGATCGTGCGTGGTCGGCGTGACGGCGACGATCCGGACTTGCTGCCCCTGGGGGCGGCGCTGCCGAATGACTTGGCGCGACAGCGGATTGGGTTTCAGGTGTCCAAAGACGCCGTTTCGGACGAACTGGGTCAGCCGACCCCGTCGGAAGTCGCCGTCAGCGCCCCTACCGCATGGCGGCCTGCGTTGTCGCGATTGGCGGCGGACCTGTCGGTTGCGGGGTTGACCGTGGGGGTCTACGGCAGTTTGGCCTGGCAGCATTTGACCAAACGCGACTATCTGCGCGACGGGTCCGATTTGGATCTCGTGGTTGAAGTCTCGTCGATGAAAGAGGCCGGGCGGGCCGTACGCGTCCTTGGCGATGTCGAGGCGAAGGCGCCCTTTCGGATCGACGGCGAAGTCCGCTTGCCCGATGGCCGCGCCGTCAATTGGCGGGAATACGCCCTGGGCAATGACGAGGTGATGGTAAAGGCCGAGGGCGGCGTCGCCTTGCTGTCTCGCACGGCCTTGTTCGCGGAGGGGGCGGTGTGACAGCGACCCTTACGGAACAAGATCAGGTTGGGTGGGGCCTCTCGGAAATCACCGAGGCAGCGGCGTTGGCGCTGCGCCTGGAACTGGATTGCCACCCCAAGCCCGGTCTGGTCACGCCCCGGTCGATGGGCAGCCATGGCGACATGGACCATGCCTGCATGGCGCAGGGCATCGCGGCGATCGCGCCGTTCTTTCAGGACCTGGCCTTGGCCGGGCGGGACGGTGCGGGCTTCGCCGATTTGAAGCCGATCGGCCTCGCCGCCGAGCAGGGGATGATGACGGCGACCGGCGGGGTCAATACGCATCGAGGGGCGATTTTCTCCCTGGGCCTGTTGGTCGCGGCGACGGCGGGCCTGCCCCGAACGAACGACGCCCAGGGCCTCTCGGAAAGCTTGGGGCAGGCGATCAGCGATCGCTGGGGCGCCGACATTCATTCAACCGCCTCGCTGCGCCCGGTGTCGCATGGAACCGAGGTCGCGCGGCGCTATCATGCCGGTGGCGCGCGGGAACAAGCAGCGCGCGGCTTTCCTGTTCTGGCCGGGCATGTCGTGCCGGGGCTGCTGTCGGGTTTGGCTGGCGGGCTCCGGCCCCATGACGCGGCGGTTCAGGCGCTATTTACGGCCATGGCGGCGCTGGAAGACACCAACCTTTTGTATCGCGGCGGCCTGAGTGGCCTGCGCTTCGCTCAGGCGGCGGCGGCGGCGTTCTTGACCCGTGGCGGGGTAAGCCGGGCGGGGTGGCAGGAAGACGCCGCGCGGATCGACCGGGCCTTCGTCGCGCGCTGGCTCAGCCCTGGTGGGGCGGCGGATATGCTGTCCGCATCCTTATTCGTGGCGCTGTTAAGTGGTGATCTCTCCGTGGAGTCGGGGCAATGGGCTTAGGCATTCTGTGCAGCGGGCAGGGAGGCCAGACGCCGGAAATGTTTCAGGCCCTCGCCGGTTTCGGGGCAACGGCGGACGACTTGGCCCCGGCCGCGCAAGGACTGGGCCTGTCGGCTGACGCGCTGCTGTCGGCTCCCTTGTCCATCGACCTGCATGCCAATGCGGTGGCTCAGCCTGCCATAGCCGGATACGCGATGACGGCTTGGTCGCTGTTGTCGCGGCACTTGCCGTCGCCGGTCCTGGTCGCCGGCTACAGCTTGGGCGAGGTCGTCGCTTGCGGCGTCTCGGGCATGATCGATACTGCGCCGTTGATGGCCTTGGTCGCGGCCCGGGCGCGGTTGATGGATGCCGAGGTCGCTGCCCCGCAAGGGATGCTCGCCCTGAACGGCGCACAGCCGGAAACTTTCCAGGTCATTGCCCGCGATCACGGCCTGTCGGTGGCGATTATCAACGGCCCGGACCATGTCGTCCTGGGCGGGTTGGCGGCGGATGTCGCCCAGGCGGAACAGGCGGCGTTGCAGGCAGGTGTGCCGACCGTGCGCGTTCTACCCGTCACCGTGGCGTCTCATACGCCCGTGTTGAAAGGGGCGGTGGGGCCCTTTGCGGCCGAACTGGCGCGGGCAGGGGTAAAGAGCCCCAGTGTGCCTGTCCTGGCCGGGATCGACGGCGACGCCGTGCTGTCGGTCGAGCGTTTGATGGATGTCTTGCCGCGCCAAATCGCCGAGCCGATCCGTTGGGCCGATTGCATGGAACAACTGGCTGCGCGCGGGGTGACGGCGGTGTTGGAACTGGGGCCGGGCGGCAGTCTGACAAAGATGCTGAACGATGCCCTGCCGGATATGCCCGCGCGGGCCTTGGCGGACTTTAGAACCGTTTCCGGCGTCGCCGCCTGGGTCGACCGGCAGCTCGGCTGAACTTTCAGATCAGATTGGTCTGCCCGGCGCAAAGGGCGACGATGGCGGCCTGAACGATGGCGGCCAGGAACAGCGGGCCGGAGGAAGCGACCCAGCGGCTCGGCAATGCCTGTTCGATCAGGGGGGCGGCCAACAGCGCCAACCCACCGACGATCACCGCCGCGTACCACGGCAAAAGCTGATAGGCGATGGTCCCGGCGACCGCCAGAGCGGCCAGACTGACCAATGCCAGGACCAGCACGGGAAGGGGCGGCCGTCGGTTACGGCCATGCAGCGGCACATGCCCCGAAACCATCACGAAACCGATGATCGCGGTTAGTACTGCCAAGCCGAAAAACACGGTCGGAACGGGGGCGGGAAGCTCAAATCCTGGGGGCATTTTCGGGCGTTTCGTCTCTTCGTCTGGGTTGACCGGTGACCGGCCGAACCGTAACATCCGCCAGATATATTATAATCATATCAAGGGAGAAACAAACATGGCCGACGCCAATTCCACTGAGCGGAAAAAGCGGACGATCACGGAAATCCGTGACTCCAAGCACACCGGCGAAAAAATGGTCTACATGTCCGTGCCGGACTATACCTCGGCTCAATGGGCGGAAATGGCGGGCGTTGACGTTGCCGTCGTCGGCGACAGTCTGGCCATGATTGCCCATGGGCATCCCAACACCATTCCCGCGACGATGGAGATGATGGTCCTGCATAGCCAGGCCGTGCGTCGGGGCGCGCCGAATACCTTCGTTCTCGGCTGCATGCCGTACCAAAGCTACAATACGGTCGATCGCGCATTGATCAACGCGACCCGCTTCATGCAGGAAGCCGGATGCGACGCGGTCAAGCCGCAGGGCGGCAAAAGCCAGGCCCATATCCTGAAGGCTCTGGTCGATGCGGGCATTCCGACCGCCTCGCACATCGGTCTGACGCCGCATACGGTCGCCATGTTCGGCGGGTTCAAGATCCAGGGCCGGACGGCGGATGCGGCCTTCAAGATTCTCGAAGACGCCCTGGCGATCCAGGATGCCGGCTGTTTCATGCTGGAATTCGAGGCTGTTCCGGCCAAGATCGCGGAACTGATCTCCAAGCAGCTTGAAATCCCGACCATCGGGATCGGCGCCGGGGTCGGCACCGATGGCCAGATTCTGCTGTGCTACGACCTGTTGGGCGTGTTCACGGACTTCAAGCCGAAGTTTACCAAGCGCTTCGCCAAGCTGACCGAAGTCGCCGTCAACGGCATTTCCGAGTACGTGCGCGAGGTCAAGGAAGGCAAATTCCCGGACGACGATCACAGCTATGGCGTCGACGCCGCGGAATACGAGAAGTTCGCGTCTATGATCGAAAAACGCAAACAGATATAGTCGTTAGACCTTTCTCAACGGCAAGTTCCCTATCGATCATGGCAAAGACCGCAGCCGCACGGCCCGCTTCCCGCAAGCAGGCTCCCAAACGGACCGAAAGCCTTACGGATAAGGCGTATTCGGTGCTGGAGGAGATGGTCGTGACGCTGCGGTTGGAGCCGGGCGAGGTCCTTTCCGAGATCGCTTTGTCCCAGCAATTGGGAATCGGCCGCACGCCGATTCGCGAAGCTTTGCAGCGTTTGGCGCGCGAAGGGCTGGTCACGATCCTGCCGCGGAAGGGCATTTTGGTCTCCGACATCAACCCCCGAAAGCAGCTGTTGCTGTTGGAGGTTCGCCGGGAACTGGAACGCCTGATCGCGCGGTCGGCGGCGCAGCGCGCCACGCCGGAAGAACGCGCAACCTTCAAGGCCATTGCCGAGGGCATCGAGAAGGCCTCGTCCGAAAAGGACGATATCGCCTTCATGCGCTACGACGACGAGCTGAACAAGCTGATGGCCCTGGCGGCGCACAATGAATACGCCAATCGGGCGATCGGCCTGATGCATGGTCTGTCGCGCCGGTTCTGGTACATGCATTACAAGGAAACGGCGGATCTGCCGCTGACCGCGCGGCTGCATGCACAGTTGGCCCGCGCCATTTCAGAAGGCGATGCCGAAGGGGCCGGTCAGGCCAGCGACAAGTTGGTCGATTACGTCGAGGCCTTTACCCGGGCCACCGTCTCCGCCTGATTTTCCAACTCTTCGAACAAAATAAAACGGCGGGCCGATGGGGCCCGCCGCGTAGTTTGATGTTCGTCTGATTATTCGGTCAGCGTCTGACCTTGCCCGTTTCCGGGAAAATCCACATGGCCAGCACCATGAACGCCGTCAGGGCGAAGCCCGCGTAGGCGACCTTGTCGTTGGCGCCGTCAAGCTGCAGGTACGAGAACCCACCGATGACGAGGATGGTCAGCAGGGAAATGAAAATCTTGATCCGTACGGGCATGATTTAATCCCTTATTCCGCGGGCAGGGGGGCGGCGGCGGCTTCGTCAGGGCGAAGCGGCACGGCGCGCAGGTCCTTGCGCAGGTGCTTGGTGCTGTATCCGTTGAATAGATGGCCCAGCAAGCCACGGTCCAGATCCGACGTTCCGAACAGCCAATCGGCGATCGGGAAGGTCAGGTTCATGTTCTTGTCCATCATGATCTTGTCGTTGTGATGGGCGGTGTGGTGACGGCGCAGGGTGTTGACCAGCGGGCACCAGCGAACGAACCAGTTTTCGTCGACGTGGCAGCAGAAGTGCATGAACTCGTAGATCAGGTACATCGCCGTGGTCGACGAAATGAACAGCCAGGCGATGTTCGGCGTGGCGATCACGTTCAGCACGGCGACCCCGACCGATGACATCAGAATGAACACGACCAAGGCATAGGGCGGGAAGAACGTAACGCGCCAGTCTTTGTGGTCGCGGAACCGCATCTCATGGTCGGTGAAGAACTGATGGTGGTTCAGGGTATGGCGTTCGTACACGGCGCGCAGCCCGGCATTGGCGTGCGGGCGGTGCATCACGTACTTGTGCAGGAACCATTCGAAGATGTTGCACATCAGGAAGGTCGCCGGAACCACCGCCCATTCCCACCACTGCGGGGCGGTAATGAACTGCGAATAAATCCACAGCGCCGTCAGGCCGATGGTGTAGATCACCACGACATGGACGGGGCCGTTATACCAACCGGCAATGCGCGAGCGATAAACGCCGCGAAACTGCCGTTGACGGTCTGACATCATGGTCGTTTCCTCCAGGTCTTTGGCCGTTTGAACGCCCCTTGGGCGACGACGGCGCTTAAATCTGTCTGTAATATATTACAGATACATCAAAGGCGTCAATGCCGTACCGCTGTGCGGCTCTTACATCATTCCCATGTTTTGCGGCTCACCCTGTTGCAGGGCGAAGATCGAGCTGTAATTCCCGCCCCAGTTCGGCGGCAGCAGGCAGGGACGGGGGTCGTGCTCGGCCCAGCGGGCGGCCTCGCCACGGACGATCGCCTGGTCGTATTTGGAATACAGCGGGTTCTGCGTGTAGGGAATGGCGTCGGCCGAGGAATAGACGTTCAGCAGCAGCGGCCGCCCGGCGTCGGACTGGTTCGGCTTGGAGCCGTGGATGGTCCGGCAGTTGTGGATCGTGATCGATCCGGCGGGGCCGGGCAGGTACACGGCCTTGCTGTCGTCCAGCTTGGCGGAATCGGCGTCGGACAGGCAACCCGTCCATTTCCCGTTGGCGTCGTACTGATTGTACAACTCGCCCTTATGGCTGCCCGGGATGACGCCCAGCGGCCCCTGGGTTTCGTCGCAGTCATAGACGTATAGGCCGACGGTCAGGGGGCTGTAGTTGGTGTGCGGCCAGAACTGGATGTCCTGGTGCCACTTCACCTCTTCGCCGCCCTTGGCCCATTTGAAGTTCAGCTTGGAATGATGGAACTTCACGTTCGGGCCGACCAGATCGGCGATGATGTCGACGACCGGCGACTGGGAGGCATATTCCCAGAACGCGGGGTGGTGGTCGTTCGGCGAGGACAGGCGGCGCAGGCGCGGGTGCTCTGCGGAATGGTCCGGCTCCAGATCCCACTTCTTGTCCGACTTGGTCATGCTGCGGGTTTCCTCGACCAATTCGTCGATGGTGTTGCGCAGCTTGGCCAGCCAGGTGGCATCCACGGCGTTCTCGACCAGGAGATAGCCGTTTTCGAAATAGAACTCGCGCTGGTCCTGGGACAGGGCCAGGGGTTTAAGGGCGAGGATATCTTCGACTTTCATGTCAGAACTCCTAATTGAAGCCGAGCACCTTGGCCGGCAGCCAAAGCACCGTTTGCGGGAAGATCATCACGATGATCAGGGTGATGATCTGCAGGACGATGAACGGGATCACGCCGCGGAACATGTCGCGCAGGCTCATTTCCGGCGGGCTGATGCCGCGTAGATAGAAGATGGCCGGGGCCATCGGAGGCGTCAGGTAGCTGGTTTGGATCACGATCAGGAACAGGATGCAGAACCAAGCCGGATCGAAGCCCAGCATCTTCACCACGGGGATGAACACGGGAATGAAGATCAGCAGGATCGAAATCCATTCCAGCACGAACCCGGCCAGGAAGCTGATGCCCAGGAACAGGGCGATGGTGCCCCAGGGCGACAGATTGCTGGATGCGATCAGGTCCGAGGTCAGCGCCACGCCGCCCGAGCCGATGAACACGCCCGAGAACATGTTCCCGGCCAGCAGGATCAGCATGATCATGCAGGTCACCTTGACCGTCTTGATCAACGATTCCTGCAGCATCGACAACGTGAACGTGCGGTAGCAGAGCGTCAGGATGATGGCGCCGGCGGCACCCATCCCGGCGGCTTCGGTCGGGGCGGCGAAGCCCATCATGATCGAGCCGAGAACGGCGAAGATAAGGATCACCGGCGGCACCAACGCGAACGCGGTGATGCGCAGCTTCTCGCCCAGGGTCATATGGTCTTCTTCGGCTGCGATGGCGGCGCCGTCTTCGGGGCGGAGCATGCAGCGGACGAGGATGTAGAGGATATAGCAGCCCGACATGATCAGGCCGGGAAAGACCATGCCCATGAACAGGTCGCCGACCGAGACGTCGGCCACGGGCCCCAGAACGACGACCACCACCGACGGCGGAATGATCGTGCCGAGCGAGCCGCCGGCGCAGATGGTGCCGGCGATCAGGCTTTTGTTGTAGGCGTATTTCATCATCACCGGGATGGCCAGCAGGCCGACCACGGTTTCGGTCGCGCCGATCACGCCGGTCGAGGCGGCGAAGATCACGCACATGATGATGGTGCCGATGGCCAGGCCACCCGGCAGGCGCTTGGTCCATATATGAACCGCGTCGAACAGCCTTTCGGCGATGCCGGACCGTTCCAGCATCGAGCCCATGAAGACGAACAGCGGCACGGCGGCCAGGACGAAGTTCGATGAAACGTCGTCGACTTTCTCGACGAATTGATAGAACACGGCCGGACCGAAGGTCATCAGGCCGAAAACCATGGCGACGCCCATCAGCGACAGGGCGACCGGGAACCCCAGGAACAGAACGCCCAGGATCGCGGGGAACATCAAAAGTGCGGTGTACTCACCCATCGTAGGCGTCCGTTTTATAGTTGGTGTCTTTGTCGAAGGCGGCCTGCATGGCGCGCAGCCATTGCGCGACGCATTGCAGGGTCAACATGCCGATGCCGATGAAAAACACGGCGCGGTACGGCCAGATGATCGGGTTCCAGGCGGATTCACCGGAACGCTCGCCGCTGACGAAGGAATCAAAAGCATAGATGCCAAGGCGGTAGCTTAGCCAAAAGCCGAACGGCAGCATCAGCAGGGAATAGCCGAGAAAATCGATAATCGCCCGCGTCCGGGGCTGAAAATGCATGTACATCACGTCGATGCGGATGTGGGCCTTTTCGCGCAGGGCATAGGCGGTGCCGAGCAGAAAGCCCGAGCCCGTGGCCATGTAGCCCAGTTCGTACGCCCAGATGGTCGGTGCGTTCAACGCATAGCGGGAAAAAACCTCGTAGACCGTCGCGAAGATCAGCGGCAGCACGATCCAGGCAGCGACATAGCCGACGCAGGCAGAGCACTTGTCGATGAAATTGAGGAGCTTGCGCACCAGAGGGGCTCCTTTTTTCTTATACGTGAAAAAATGGCACCGGGAGGGTTGCTCCCGGTGCCGCGAGATTGTCGAGGGACGTTATTTCAAAGGCGCCGTATTGCGATAGCGCGAGGCGTCCTTCCAAAGGTCTTCGTAAGCCAACTGGCTTTCGTAGGCCTTCTTGAACCAGGGGTTCTCGGCTTCCTGAGCCTTGCCCCATTCGATGGCGGCTTTCTTGACCGCGCGCTGGACGTCCTTGTCCAGTTCGATGATCTCGTTGCCCTGGCTGCGGAAGAATTCCAGCGCCTTGGCGTCTTCGTGGCCGATGCGGGTCCAGCTTTCGAAGGTCACCATCTTGGCAGCCTGTTCAACCAGCGTCTTGTCGCGGTCGGACAGCTTTTCCCAGGCTTCCTTGTTGATCACCAGTTCGAACGGCGCGACCGGCTGATGGACGCCGGGGATGATCACGTACTTGGCGACCTTGTGGAAACCGGACGAAATGTTTTCGTACAGGGTGCCCCATTCGGTGGCGTCAATGGCACCGCGCTCCAGCGAGGTGAACACGTCGGCGCCTGGCATGGTCACCGGTGCCGCACCCATGCCCTTGGAAATTTCCAGCCAGGCACCGGCGGTGCGCAGCTTCAGACCCTTCAGGTCTTCCATGGTGCGAACCGGCTTGCGCGAATGCAGGAAGGCTTCCGCCGTGCGGATGAACAGCGGCATCGAGACGACGCCGAACTTTTCCATGCGGAATTCGCGCTGCAACTGAGCGCCGCCGCCTTCGTACAGCCAGTGGAGCATGCGCTCGGAATCCATCGAGCCGGCGAAGCCGCCGAACACGACAGCGGTCTTATCCTTGCCCCAGTCATAGCCCATCCAGGTGTGGCCGCACTGGGCGATGCCGTTCTTGACGGTTTCGGAAACGTTCAGCGCTTTGCCGAGGGTGCCGCCGGTGAAGACCTGAACCTTGATCCGGCCATCGGTCAGCAGGTCGATTTTCTGAGCGAATGCCTTGGCGCCCAGTTCCATGAGCGGTCCGCCGCCCCAGCCGGTCGCCATTTTCCAGGTATGTTCAGCTGCTTTGGCGGGCATTGCCGAAACCGCCGATGCGGCGAGAACGGCCGCGGCCCCGAGGGCCGAAATTTTCTTGATGTAGGACATTGGGTGTCGTTGCCTCCTTTGAACGTTTCCTTCCCCGCCTCCCTGGGACGTCAGGTGTCCCGTGGCCTGCTCTGCCCGCGGGGGGTGGCAGCGGCAAGCTTCCAGGTGAATTGTCGGCTTTAAGTCGGCGCGGCCTGGAACTCCGCGTCGGTCTGTAGGCAGTTACGCGAGGCGTCTCGAAGGACGGCGCGCGCCGGAAGTCTTCAATAAGGAGCTGGGAAGAGAAGATAGGACCAGCTATCCGGATAAGACCGGACAGCCATCTGTGCACCCTGTGTTTCCTCCCGCGTCCCTTACAGCGGGCCGTGTCAGCCCGTCTTGCTTTTATGTCCAAGGGAACGGTCCTTGATATATTTCAGGTATGCTAAAGATATGAAGCGAGCAAGTAAATACTTGCCGGTATCCGCGGGTTTCCCGGTCTTCGCCTGATGTGGTGACGATTTTGCATTGCGTTTTCTGATGTATTTTTAATATATCACAGAGCAAGGCCGATGCTGTCGCGCCGAGAATAAACAAAATGATCAATGGCTTGCCGCCTGCTCTGGGTGAATGAGCAAAGGTCGCCACGACACCCTGCAAGCGTTGGCAACAGGAAGGAGACATCATGGAATTCAAGGCTGCGGTCCTGCACGAAGTCGGCGCGCCCCTGGCGATCGAGACGGTTTCCGCCGGACCGCTTCAACCCGATGACGTGCTGGTGAAGATTCGCGCATCCAGCATTTGCCACACGGACCTGGAGGTCATTACCGGGGACCTTCCCTATCCGCTGCCCATGGTTCTGGGGCACGAGGCCGCGGGCACGGTGGCCGAGGTCGGAGCCAACGTTACCCATGTCGCGCCGGGGGACTCGGTCGTGCTGTCGTGGAACCCCCATTGCGGGCATTGTTATTACTGCGACAAGGGCCTGCCCATTCAATGCGAGACCTATCAGAAGCATCGAAACACCGGCACGCATTTCGACGGCGGGCATCGGTTGAGCCTGAACGGGAACCCGCTGAACATCTTGATGTACCTGGGTGGGTTCGCGGAATACGTGGTGGTCGCAGCCAACAGCGCGGTCAAGGTCCCGGCGCAGATGCCGCTCGACCGGGCCTGTCTGATCGGATGCGGGGTGATGACCGGGGTCGGCGCCGCAACCAACATCGCCAAGGTCGAATTCGGATCCAGCGCCGTTGTCATTGGATGCGGGGCGATCGGTTTGTCGGCGATCCAGGGGGCGCGTTTGTCCGGGGCGTCGCGGATCATCGCGGTCGACCTCAATCCGGAAAAGCTGGCACTGGCGCGTCAGGTCGGCGCCACCGATGTGATCGAGGCCGGAAACGCCGATGTGATCGCCGAGGTTAAAAAGCTGACCGAAGGCCGAGGTGCCGATTATGTGTTCGAAGCCGCCGGGCATGAGGACGTGTTCCGCCTGTCCATCGACATCTGCCGTCCGGGCGGTCACGTCACCTGGTTGGGCAAGGTCGCGGTCAATCGCGATGTCTCCTTCAACTGGGGTTCTTTGATGCCGGAGCGCACGATCCGTCGGTCCAGCTACGGCGGGGCCAAGCCGCATCGTGATTTCCCGGCCCTGGCGGGGGCCTATATGTCGGGGCGGTTGATGTTGGACGAGATCGTCACGAACCGGATTACCCTGGATCAGATCAACGACGGCTTCGACGCCTTGCGGTCCGGTAAGGCGATCCGAACGGTGATTGAATTCCTGGCCTGATATCGCTGTCCCACCCATGCCGATGAAACCTTTGCGATCCGTCGCGAAGGTTTCATGCAATGGGCGTTGGAAATAGATGCAATTTTAGTGCTACATTACCGAATACCCCGCTGGTGAAAAGGTTTCGGTAATGAAGAATCTGCGTGCGCTCGTCATCGTTCTGTTCCTGATCGCGGGTGCCGGGGCGGCCGGCTATTCCTGGTGGCAGCAGCACAATGGCCGCGTGCCGGAAGGCTTTGCTTCGGGTAACGGGCGGATCGAAGCGGTGGATATCGACGTCGCGACCAAGATCGCCGGGCGGGTCAAGGACGTGCTGGCCAACGAAGGCGACTTCGTTAAGGCCGGGGACGTGCTGGCCCAGATGGATGTCGCCGTGCTGGAGGCCCAGATGCGCGAAGCCCAGGCCCAGATGCAGCGCGCCCGGATCGGCATCGACACGGCGGAAAGCCAGACCCGGCAACGCGAGGCCGAGATCGATGCCGCCAATGCCGTGGTCGCCCAGCGCGAAGCCGAAATGGAAGCCGCCAGCAAGCAGCTGGCGCGAACCAAGGAGCTTCAGTCCAAGGGCAATGCATCATTGCAGAAGCTGGACGAGGACAAGGCCCGGTTCGAAGGGGCCAAGGCCGCCGTCAGCGCCGGTGTGGCGCAGGTCGCGGCGGCGGAGGCCGCACATGGATACGCCAAGGCCCAGGTGATATCCGCCCGGGCCGAGGTCGAGGCCATGTCGGCGACCATTCAACGTATTCAGGCGGATATCGACGATAGCGTTCTGCGCTCGCCCCGTGATGGGCGGGTCCAATACCGGGTTGCTCAACCGGGCGAAGTGCTCGCCGCTGGGGGAACGGTGATGAACATGGTCGATCTGGGCGATGTCTACATGACGTTCTTCCTTCCGACGGCGCAGGCCGGGCGCGTGGCCATCGGGGCCGAGGCGCGGATCATCCTGGACGCCGCATCCGAATACGTCATTCCCGCCAAGATTTCCTACGTCGCCGACGTGGCGCAGTTCACGCCCAAGACAGTCGAGACCGAGGACGAGCGCCGTAAGCTGATGTTCCGCATCAAGGCGCAGGTCGACCCGGACCTGCTGCAAAAGCATCTGCGGCAGGTTAAGACGGGATTGCCGGGGCGTGCCTACGTTCGCTTGGACAAAGAGGTGGATTGGCCCGCCGAACTGCGGACCCGGCTGCCGGAGTGACGACGATGACCGAACCCGTCGCGCGGATGCAGGGCGTGACCCTGAGCTATGCGCGGGGCAAGGCGCTCGATGGCATTACCCTGGATATCCCCGCCGGACGGGTGGTCGGCCTGATCGGTCCCGACGGGGTCGGCAAGTCGAGCCTGCTGGCGTTGCTGTCCGGTGTGCGCGCAATGCAGGACGGCACGGTCGAGGTGCTAGGCGGGGATATGGCCTCGGTCCGGCATCGCCGCGCCGTCTGCCCCCGCATCGCCTATATGCCGCAGGGGTTGGGAAAGAACCTCTATCCCACGTTGTCGGTATTCGAAAACATCGACTTCTTCGGGCGGCTGTTCGGCCAGGGCAAGACGGAGCGCCAGCGGCGCATCGCCGATCTGACCCACGCCACCGGCCTGGCGGCATTCGTCGATCGTCCGGCGGGAAAGCTATCGGGCGGGATGATGCAGAAGCTGGGCCTGTGTTGTGCGCTGATCCACGACCCGGACCTGTTGATATTGGACGAGCCGACGACCGGGGTCGACCCGCTGTCGCGGCGGCAGTTCTGGGATTTGGTTGATGCCATCCGGGCCGAGCGACCGGGCATGAGTGTGCTGGTCGCCACTGCCTATATGGAAGAGGCGGCGCGGTTCGATTGGCTGGTCGCGATGGACGGCGGGCATGTCCTGGCCACGGGCGCGCCGGATGACCTGTTGCGTCAGACGGGCACGGACCGTCTGGAAGCGGCCTTTATCCAACTGCTGCCGGAAGAAGCGCGCGCCAGCTATCGGCCGGTGGAAATTCCGCCCCGTCCGGCGGACGGCGACGACGACATCGCGATCGAGGCCCGGGGCCTGACCATGCGGTTCGGCGATTTCACGGCGGTCGATCATGCCAAGTTCCGGATCCGCCGCGGCGAGATTTTCGGTTTTCTCGGCTCCAACGGTTGCGGCAAGACGACGACCATGAAGATGTTGACCGGCCTGTTGCCGCCCAGCGATGGGCAGGCCTGGCTGTTCGGGCGCGCCGTCGCCGCCGACGACATGGAGACCCGACGCCGGGTCGGTTACATGTCGCAATTCTTTTCGCTCTACAGCGAATTGACCGTGCGCCAGAACCTGATCCTGCACGCCCGCCTTTTCCAAGTTGGCGAAGCAGACATCCCGGCCCAGGTCGAGGAAATGGCCGAACGGTTCGACCTGCGCGATATCATGGATGCCTTGCCCGCCGGGTTGCCGCTGGGCCATCGGCAGCGGCTGTCCCTGGCCGTGGCGATGATCCACCAACCGGAAATGCTGATCCTGGACGAGCCGACATCCGGCGTCGATCCCGTGGCGCGGGATTCGTTCTGGCGCATTCTGGTCGAACTGTCGCGGCGCGACGGGGTGACGATTTTCATCTCGACCCATTTCATGAACGAGGCCGAACGCTGCGACCGCATTTCGTTGATGCATGCCGGGCGGGTATTGGCCACGGATACACCGGCGGCGTTGACCGAACAGCGCAGTGCGGGCCGCCTGGAAGACGCCTTCATTTCCTTTCTGGAAGAAGCGGGCGCCGGGCAGGATGCCCCCGCCCAGCAAGCAGCCCCGGTGCCGACGGTGCCGCCGACCGAGAACAGGGCCGCGACAGGGATGAGCGGTCTGCGTAGCCTGTTCGATTTCCGCCGCATGTTCAGTTACGCCCGGCGAGAGACGATGGAGCTGCGGCGCGATCCGGTGCGCCTGACGATGGCGATCCTGGGCAGCGTGATCCTGATGTTCACCATGGGCTACGGGATCACCCTGGATGTCGAGGACCTGACCTTCGCCGTCCTGGATCGGGATCAATCGACGCTGAGTCGCGACTACGCCCTCAATATCGCCGGCTCGCGGTATTTCGTCGAACGCCCGCCGATAACCGATTACGCGGACATGGACCGGCGCATGCGGTCCGGGGAAATCAGCCTCGCGGTCGAGATCCCGCCCAATTTCGCCCGCGACGTGGCCCGTGGCCGAACGCCGCAGGTCAGCGCCTGGGTCGATGGCGCGATGCCGACCCGGGCCGAAACCATCGTCGGGTATGTTGAAGGCATGCACGTCACCTGGCTGACGGCCAAGGTCCGCGAAGCCGGGCAGGGCGGGGCGCTCAGCGGCCCGGCCAGCGTCGAAATTCGCTACCGCTATAACCCCGATGTGAAAAGTATCGTCGCCATGGTTCCGGCCGTCATCCCGATGTTGCTGATCCTTATCCCGGCGATGCTGGCGGCGGTCAGCGTGGTGCGGGAAAAGGAATTGGGCTCGATCACCAATTTCTATGTCACCCCGACAACCCGGCTTGAGTTCCTGTTGGGCAAGCAAGTGCCCTATGTGGTTCTGTCGTTCTTCAGCTTTCTGCTGTTGACCCTGTTCGCGGTCACGACCTTCGGCGTGCCGTTGAAAGGCAGCTTCCTGGCCCTGGCCGTCGGGGCCGGGCTTTACGTTTCGGCGGCCACGGCCTTCGGCTTGTTGATGTCCAGTTTCATGCGCAGCCAGATCGGCGCCATCTTCGGCACGGCCTTGCTGTCGATCCTGCCGGCGGTTAGTTTTTCGGGCATGATCAATCCGGTGTCGTCCTTGGAAGGGATCGGGCGGCTGATCGGCGAAATCTTCCCCACCTCTTATTTCCTGATTATCGCGCGGGGCACGTTCTCGAAGGCGCTGGGGTTCGAAGACCTGTGGCTGGCGTTCTGGCCTCTGATGCTGACCGGACCGGTTCTGGTCATCCTGTCCGCCTTGTTGCTCAAGAAGCAGGAGGCCTGATCCATGCGCATCGCCAATATCGGCCATCTGGGTGTCAAGGAACTGCGCAGCCTGATCCGCGATCCGATCATGCTGATCCTGATCATCTATTCCTTTTCGCTGGCCATTTACGCGGCGGCGACGGCCATGCCGGAAACGCTCAACCGGGCGACCATCGCGATCGTCGACGAGGATCGCTCGGCCTTGTCCGGGCGGATCGCGGCGGCGTTCTATGCGCCGTACTTCCTGCCGCCCGATATGATCTATCATGCGGAAATGGATGTCCGGATGGATGCCGGTCTGGATACCTTCGCCCTGAACATCCCGCCTGATTTTCAGCGCGACGTGCTGGCAGGGAAAAAGCCGACTGTCCAATTGAACGTCGACGCCACGCGCATGACTCAGGCCTTCACCGGCAGTGGCGATATTCAGGAAATCGTCAACGGCGAGGTCCGGGCCTTCGTTCAGCGCTATCGCGCCGAGGCGAGCCTGCCGGTCGACTTGGTCGTCCGTACCCGGTTCAACCCGGAACTCAACAAGTCCTGGTTCGGCAGCATCATGGAGGTCATCAACAACGTGACTCTGTTGTCCATCGTGCTGACCGGCGCGGCCCTGATCCGCGAGCGCGAACACCGCACGATCGAACATCTGTTGGTCATGCCGGTCACGCCGTTCGAAATCATGATGAGCAAGGTCTGGGCTATGGGCCTGGTCGTGTTGGTGGCGTCGAGTCTGTGCATCGTCGGCGTCGTGCAGGGCTTGTTGGCGGTCAGGATCGAGGGATCGTTGCCCCTGTTCATGGCGGGCACGGCGATGCATTTGTTCGCGACGACCTCGATGGGGATATTCTTGGGCACCGTCGCGCGGTCGATGCCGCAGTTCGGATTGTTGATCGTTCTGGTCTTGCTGCCGCTGGAATTGTTGTCCGGCGGAACGACGCCGCGCGAGAGCATGCCGGAGGTTGTCCAATGGGTGATGCTGGCTGCGCCGACCACGCATTTCGTCTCCCTGGCGCAATCGATCCTGTACCGGGGGGCGGGGTTGGATGTGGTCTGGCCGCAGTTTCTGGCGATTGGTGCGATCGGCTCGGTCCTGTTCGGTTTCGCCCTGGCGCGGTTCCGGGCGATGATCGGCTCCATGGCCTGAACGGTTTCCTCGCGCCGCGACAGGCACTAAAGTGCGCGCGACTATGCGTTTTGGGGAACGGATCGCGTCATGCCGATCATGTCGTCGGGAAAAAAGAGCAAGACCGCCGGGAAAAAGCCCGCGGCGGCGATGGGCTCCGTCCTGAAGGCGTTCGAGGTTCTGGAGATCTTCGAGCGCAAATGGCGGCCCTTGAGCGTGACCGAGCTGAGCCGTGAGACGGGCCAGCCAAAAAGCTCTCTTCACCGCGTGCTGACGACCCTGGTCCATGCCGGGGTGTTGGAGCAGACCGAAAGCGGTCTTTACCGGCTGACCCTGAAGCTGTGGCGGATTGGTGCGTCGGCCCTGGCCGATATTGATCTGGTGCAGGTCGCCCATCCGTTCCTGGAAGCCCTGTCGAAAGCCGCCGACGAGACGGTGCACCTCGCCGTGTTGGAGCCCGAGGGTGGTGTGGTTTATTTGTCGAAGGTTGAAAGCCCGCGCTCGATCCGCGTGCAGACCCAGGTCGGGCGGATCACCCCGTCGTGGTGCACGGCGACCGGGCGGATGTTGCTGGCCCATGATCGGGTGCTGCGAGAAAAAGTGCTGGCCGGTCCGTTGGAAAAACTCACTCCGGACACGGAAACCGACCCTGCCCGCCTGCGCGAGATCATCGGCAAGGTGGCGGCGGATGGCATTTCCGTCATCAAGGGCGAAAACCATCCAGAGATGGGCGGCATCGCTGGACCGATCCGCGACCATACCGGCGCCGTCGTTGCCGCCTGCGCCTTGGCTGTCCCTGCCTTTCGTATGGATGATGCCTTAATCGAGCGTTGCTCGTCGCTGGTCCGCCAATCGGTGGCTGAAATCTCCGCCGCCCTGCATTTCCGTCCCTCGTCGAATCCCCTGTCCCGTTAGGCAGAACGCTCCGCCCCGCTGTGATCGTGGCAAGTCGGCATTATCTATTTCTATATCGTTTGTTCCGTATTGTGGAACATATAATCTGAATAGCCTCATGAAAGATCAGTGTGCGGCTAAAAAAGTGGAATTTATTTAGATAATTTGTTCCGTAATGTAGAAAACTGTTTTTAACGCAGGGCGAAGGGTGTAGCGTTTTCGGCAATAGAACGGAGATGGGCCAAGGTCGCACCGGACTGTGCGGCGGGATGTCCGTCCCGAAGAGGAGACGCCACCATGCAAGCCGCCGAACTGCGCAACGACCCGTTCCGCCGAATTACCGTGACGCCATTTACCGGGACCTTCGGCGCGGAGATCACCAATATCGATCTGAACGCCATCGATGACGAGACGACCGCCGAAATCCGCGCGGCCTTGTTGCGATACAGCGTCGTGTTCTTCGAAAACCAGGAATTCACGCCGGAATCCCAGGCTGCCTTCGCGCGCCGGTTTGGCCCGTTGAACCGCCATCCCTACGTCAAGCCCATGGATGGGCACCCCGATGTGTTCCACATCATCAAGGAGCCGACGGACAAACACCATTTCGGCAACGGCTGGCATTCGGATCTGGCCTATACGGAAACTCCGGCGCTGGGCACGATCCTCTATGGCATCGATGTTCCCCAAGCGGGCGGCGACACGATGTACGCCGGGACCTTCGCGGCCTATGACGCGCTGTCCGACGGCATGAAGGAAATGCTGGACGGGGTGAAGGTCGTCTATACCAACGCCCATACCTACGGAAAGGATTCCAGCCGCTTCAAGGCCGGGGTCTCCAAGGGCATGAACGTGAAGCCCGCCGAGATCAAAGAAGTCGAACATCCCATTGTCCGCACCCATCCGGAAACCGGACGCAAGGCGCTGTATCTAAGCCCGGTGCATTTCTCGCGCTTCGGCCATATGACGGCCGAGGAATCCAAGCCGCTGTTCGATACCCTGGTGCAGCATGCAACCCGGCCCGAATTCACCTGCCGCTTCCGCTGGCGCAAGGGCGCGGTCGCCATGTGGGACAACCGCAGCACCATGCATTATGCCGTCGACGACAAAATCGAAAGCACGCGGGTGATGCAGCGGGTGACGCTGGAAGGCGACCGCCCGGTTTAATTGGCCGGTTAAAGCCTACCCTAGCGCGCGTCGAACATCGCCCAGACTCCCTCGGCTCCATCCCAATCGCCGCGCGTCGCGGCCTTGGAATATTCCGTCGCGCGCTGTTCGAAGAAGTTGGCGTGCTCGACCCCGTTGAGGATTTCCACCAACCAGGGCAGGGGATGGGGGCGTAGCTGGCGATAGCTGTTGCCTTCCTCGGGTTCGAAATACCCGAACCGGGTCGGCAGGCGAAGCTGCGTCAGCCGCCAGTCGGCGATGTAGCGGACATAGGCCTTGATGTCGTCCGCGGTCATGCCCTCGATCCCGCCCAGTTCGAACGCCAGGTCGATGAAGCGGTCTTCGAGCCCGACCATGGTCCCGGCCACATCCAGGATGTCGTCGCGCACCGCCGGGGTGACGGCGCCGGTTTCCCGATGCCATTCGTGGTACAGCTTGACGATGCCCTCGCAATGCAGGCTTTCGTCGCGCACGGACCAACTGACGATCTGGCCCATGCCGTTCATCTTGTTGTGGCGGGGGAAGTTCAACAGCATGGCGAAGCTTGCGAACAGAGCCATTCCCTCGGTGAAGGCCCCGAACATGGCTAGCGTCCGGGCCACGTCGCCGACCGTCTCGGTGCCGAAGGTATGCATGTAATCGGCCTTTGAGCGCATGGCGTCATATTCGAAGAAGGCCTGGAATTCCGATTTCGGCATGCCCAGGGTTTTCAGCAACAGGGCATAGGCGTCGATATGCACCGTCTCCATGTTGGAGAAGGCGGCCATCATCATCTGAATTTCCAGCGGTTGGAACAGGGGGATATAGCGCTTCAGATAGTTGTCCCCGACCTCGACGTCCGATTGGGTGAAGAACCGGAAAATCTGGGTCAGCAGGTTGCGTTCGGCATCGCTGACCCGGTGCGAGGTCCAATCCTTGATGTCGCCGCCAAGGGGCACTTCCTCACCCATCCAATGGGTCTGCTGCTGACGTTTCCAGAAATCATAAGCCCAGGCGTAGCGTTCCACGTCGTAACTGCCGGTCGCGGTCAGCAGGCCGACCTCGCCGGTGCCAATCAGGCCGCGCGGGTCGAGCGCCGACAGGTTTAGGCCCGACAGGTCTAGGTTGCGTTGGCTCATTGGCATGCCAGGCACTCCTCGTAATCGGTCGGTTGGCTGACCTGCAGGTCGCTGTCCTTGGCCTTGGTCCCCCCGGCGAAGCCGGCGCGGCTGATCGATTTGGAGCGGCAGTAGTAAAGGCTCTTGATGCCCCGTTCCCAGGCGGTCCAATGCAGCATGTGCAAGTCCCATTTGGCGATGTCGGCGGGCAGGTAGAGGTTCAGCGATTGGCTTTGGCAGATGAAGGGCGTGCGGTCGGCGGCAAGATCGATGATCCAGCGCTGGTCGATCTCGAACGCCGTGCGGAACACCGATTTTTCGTCGTCGCTGAGGACGTCCAGATGCTGCACCGATCCTTCGTGCTCCAGGATCGATTGCCAGACCTCGGGCGTATCCGCGCCCTTGTCGGCCAGCAGGGCGGCGAGGTGCTTGTTGCGCACGGTGAAGGCCCCGGACAGGGTCTTGTGGGTATAGATGTTGGCGGGGATCGGCTCGATGCAGGCGCTGGTCCCGCCGCAGATGATGCTGATCGAGGCCGTCGGCGCGATCGCCAGCTTGTGGCTGAACCGGGCCGTCATGCCGCGCTCCAGCGCATCGGGGCAGGGGCCCCGTTCCTCGGCCAATGCGACCGAGGCCGCGTCGGCGTCGCGCCGCACCTTGGAAAAGATCTTCTTGTTCCAGGCCTTGGCCAAGGCGCTTTCGAACGGGATGTTACGGGCCTGCAGAAAGGTGTGAAAACCCATCACGCCCAGGCCGACCGAGCGTTCGTGCAGGGCCGAATATTTGGCGCGGTCCATGCTGTCGGGCGCGTTGTCGATGAAGTCGGTCAAGACGTTGTCGAGGAACCGCAGGATGTCTTCGACGAAGCCGGGGGCGTCGTGCCATTCGTCCCAGGTTTCGATGTTCAGGGACGACAGGCAGCAGACGGCGGTGCGGTCGCGGTCGCGGTGGTCGCGCCCGGTCGGCAGGACGATCTCGCTGCACAGGTTGGAGCTGGAAACCTTCAACCCCAGTTCCCGCTGATGCTTGGGCAGGGCGTTGTTCACCGTGTCGATGAACAACAGATACGGCTCGCCCGTTTGCAGGCGGGTTTCCAGGATGCGTTGCCACAGGCGGCGGGCGTCGATCTCGCGCAGGACCGATCCGTCACGGGGGCTGAGCAGCTGGTGCGGCTTACCGTCGCGGACGGCTTGCATGAAGGCGTCGGTCACGTTGATGCCGTGATGCAGGTTCAGGCCCTTGCGGTTGAAATCGCCGCTGGCCTTGCGGATTTCCAGGAACTCCTCGATCTCCGGGTGATGGATGTCCAAATAGACCGCCGCCGAGCCGCGTCGCAGCGAACCCTGGCTGATCGCCAGGGTCAGGCCGTCCATGACGTGGATGAAGGGAATGATGCCGGAGGTTTCGCCGCATCCCTTGACCTGTTCGCCGATCGACCGGACCTGCCCCCAATAGGTGCCGATGCCGCCGCCGTTCGACGCCAGCCAGACGTTTTCGTTCCAGGTCTCGACGATGCCGTCCAATGAATCCGGCACGGCATTGAGGAAGCAGGAAATCGGCAGGCCGCGTTTGGTCCCGCCATTGGACAGGACCGGGGTGGCGGGCATGAACCAGAGTTTCGAGACGGCGTCGTAGATGCGCTGCGCATGATCGACATCGTCGGCATAGGCGCAGGCGACGCGGGCGAACATGTCTTGAAAGCTTTCGCCGGGCATCAGGTAGCGGTCGCGCATGGTGGCTTTGCCGAATTCGGTCAGCAGGGCGTCGCGCGAGCGGTCGAGCGTCAGGTCCTCCGGGCGCGGCGGCTGGGCCAGGGGGGCGGGCACCGGCGCGCGATGCGGTTTCGGCGCGGCGGTGGAGACGCCGTCAGGGCGCAAGTCGCGCGCCGGTTTCTTGGTGGGTGTTGGGACCAAATGGCCATTGAGGTCGAAATCGAAGGCAAGAGCTGTCATGCGCGGTTCCCCGTTCGCTGTGTCGGACGGGAGGGGGAGACATGGCCCTGAACAACGGGCGGCACGCGCCGCCGAAAGGCATGCATCCCTCGGACACCCCCGTCCAAGGACGATCCAAATGCTTGCGGCAGGTCTCCTGGCTTGCGGGTCGCGGCGGCTGTCCGGCCTTCCCAACGCTGCGATGGCGTCAGTGGCGTTGTGGCAGTCGCTCTCCGCTTACAGTTGCGGGGGCAGCCCCGGATTTGCCTGGGACGAAGATTCGTCCATCGGCGCACCGGGTTCCCTCTTAGCCCCGAAATATTGAATTCCGGGGAACCGAAAGCGCTATATCTTGTGTCGTTGCGGGTGGGCATGTCAAGTCCGGCTCAATGGGCGTCGTCCGATTGCGGGGGCTCGTCGGCGCTGGGTTCGAACGCTTCGCGCCAGATATCCAGGGTTTGGCTGTCTCCGTCCGTGCATCGCAATTGCCGAAGACAGGCGCGGACCAGGGCGCGGTGTTCACGGTCCAGGCCGGGCATCATCGGGGCGACTCCTTGCCGCACGGCGTCGGCGACCCTGCGTTTCAGGCGGCGGTGATTGGCTGGGCCGAAGCGTTGGACGATAGCCTGAAACTCGTCGTGGGCGGCGGCGTCGAAGGGCCGGTCTTGGCCCATGCCGTCGCACAGCGGGTTCGCCGGATAGACCGACAGGCAGGGCAGCCAGGCGTCCGGCAGGTGCACGTTGGCCGCATGGGTGCGTCCATGGGCGGCCAGCTTTGGCAGCAGGTGGGTATGCGGCCCCTGCGGCGTCGGCAGGCCGTTGGCGGCGGAGGGAATGTATTGATAGACCTCGACCCGGCCCAGGCGCGACAGGAATACCCGATGCGGGCTGGCCGCGATCACCGCCGCCATGGCCGGGCCATCGAAGTCCAGCATGTCCGCCCCGGGGTGGGCGCGCAGTGTTTCGATCAGGGCCGGGTCCGCCGTGCGGACACAGGCATCGACATGGGGCAGAGCCAACCCCAGGTCGAACAGAATGGCATTGCGGTCCAGTTCCCGGACGGCCCCAACGTCGGGTCCGACTTCGGTCAGGCCCGTCCGCGCTGCCATGCGACCCGCCGGACCGTTTGGCAGGCAGATGTTAACGCCCTGGTTCCAACGCGCCCGGTTGCGCGACGGCGTTTCATAAGGCAACACCCTGACGCCGTCCGTCAGATCGACTTGCACGGCCCCCTTGTCGGTGATGGCGATCCCGCCGCCAGGGGTAGGGGTGAAGTCGACGGTATCGTCGGCGTCGCGGTGGAATTCGGCGATTACGCCGAACGAGCCGACGCTCCACCCCGTGGTCGCGGTTTGCAGGTGGCGTTGCGTCATGCGGACGGCGTCGCGGTGGTCGTCGGTGTCACTCATGGGTGGGGGCTCCTTGGCGGGGTGGTGACGATGATGGGGCGGCCGCCGACGTCATGCAGGCGGCCTTCGATGCGATAAACCTCGGCCAGATTGTCCGGCGTCAGGACTTGGGCGGGCGGACCGTCGGCGACGATCCGTCCGGCGTTCATCAGGATCAGGCGGTCGCAGTATTGGGCGGCCAGGGTCAGGTCGTGCAGGACCGCGACCGTCCCGGCCTGATCCGTCACCCGGCCCCGTAGAATCTCCATCACGTCGATCTGATGCCGAGGGTCCAGGCCGGTGATGGGTTCGTCCGCCAGCAGCAAGGGCGCCCCTCCGGCCAGGCAGCGTGCGACCATCACCAGGGTTCGCTCGCCCCCGGAAAGCGAGGTCACGTTCCGGTCCTTGAGGTGGCTCGTCCCGGTCGCGGCCAGGGCATCGGCGACAGCTTGGGCGGTCGAACCGGAACCGTCGGCACCCACATTCGCCAACAGCCCCAGTTCGACCACCCGCGCCACGGTCATCGGCCAATGGCAGGGAGCCCCCTGCGCCAGATAGCCGATCCGCCGCGCCACGGCGGACCGCCCCAGATCGGCGTGGGACGCGCCGTCCAGGGCGACCGCGCCGCCGTCTAATGCCGTTAGGCCCAACAGGGCCTTCAGGAACGTCGTCTTGCCCGCGCCGTTGGGGCCGATCAGCCCGGTCAGGCTGCCGGGGCCGAAGGTCGCCGACACGCCGTCGAGCAGCCGCCGGTCCTTGCGCGTGACGATCAGATTTTGCGCGGACAGCCGGGTCATTGACCGTCCCTCCGCGTTTTCAGCACCAGGGCCAAAAAGAACGGCGCACCAATGATTGCCGTCAGCACGCCCAATTGCAGCTCCGGCCCCTCGGTCACGAAGCGCACGGCGATATCGGCGGCCAGGGTCAGCGCCGCGCCGCCCAGCGCCGCGACGGGCAGCAGGCGGCTTGGCCGATGGCCCACGGCGGGCCGCAACAGGTGAGGGACGACCAAGCCGACGAACCCGATCACACCCGAC
>CAXGUG010000039.1:0-29594 GCA_964012715.1 uncultured Rhodospirillaceae bacterium
AACCTTCAAAAATACCTTGCAGCACTCCAGGGGGTTGAGGACTCGACCCTCAATCGGGCCGAGCAACTGGCTTATTGGATCAATTTGTATAACGCGCTGACGGTCAAGCTGGTCCTGGACCATTGGCCGGTCTCGTCAATTCGGGATATCGATATTTCACCGGGTTTGTTCTCTGACGGTCCTTGGGGGAAGAAGCTTCTGGCCATCGAGGGCGAAGCCGTCTCGCTGGACGATATCGAACACAGAATCCTCCGCCCGATATGGAAAGACCCGCGCCTGCATTATGCGGTCAACTGCGCCTCGATCGGTTGCCCCGATTTGGCGCCCGCGCCCTATGCCGCGGCCAGGATCGATGCGATGCTCAACACGGCGGCGGAAGCCTATGTAAACAGCCCGCGCGGGGCGCGTTTCGATCCGGATGGACGGTTGGTCGTCTCCAAGATCTACGACTGGTTTATCGATGATTTCGGCGGGGACGCGGCCGGTGTTCTGGATCATCTGCGCCGCTATGCGGGCCCGGCGCTGAAAAAGGGCCTTGCCGGGCGGGCCGCGATCGACGGCTACAGCTATGACTGGCGGATCAACGTTGCGCACTAGGCCATGGCGGGGCCGTGCCTGCCAAAAAAAATCGTGGATTTGCTCCAGATCAATTCGCGGTCGTCGGTTTGCGGCTCAAATGTCGAACCCGGTGCGATGAAAGATGCGTGCCGCGGAGGTTTTCCAATAGGCGCAATTCTTGGCGGAGCAGGCGGATGGATCGGAGTTTGCTTGAAAAATACGGGGGCCCGACGCCCCGGTACACCAGCTATCCGACCGCGCCGCATTTTCACGACGGCATCGGCGCGGACGCCTATGGCGATTGGCTTTCGGCCCTGGGTCCGGAAGACGGGCCGGTCTCGCTTTATCTGCATATCCCTTATTGCCGCGAGCTTTGTACCTATTGCGGTTGCAACACCAAAATCACCCGGCGCTATGCGCCGGTGGCCGAATACGTGGCCGACCTTCAGGCGGAAATCGATCTGGTCGGCGGGCATCTCTCCCAGCCGCTGGCGGTTTCGCACGTTCATTTCGGTGGCGGCACGCCCAATATCTTGGCGTCGCAGGATTTTCTGGCGTTGATGGGAAGCTTGTGGCGGAACTTCAAGTTCGGCCCGGAAACCGAAACAGCGGTCGAGATCGACCCACGCCTGTTGACCCGCGATATGGCCGAGGCCATGGCGGCGGGCGGCGTCAACCGCGTCAGCATCGGGGTGCAGGACCTCAACGAGCAGGTTCAGGAGGCGATCAACCGCGTGCAGCCGCTGGAAGTTGTAAAGATGGCGGTCGAGCACCTGCGCCGCGCCGGAATTCACAACATCAACCTGGACCTGATGTACGGCCTGCCGCTGCAGACCACGGACCATGTCCTGAGCACGGTCGATCAATGCGTCGGGCTGGGTGCGCAGCGGATTGCTCTGTTCGGATACGCCCATGTGCCTTGGATGAAACGCCATCAGCGCTTGGTCGACGATCTGCCGCGCGCCGATGCGGACGAACGCTTCGAACAGGCCGAGGCCGCCGCCCGGCGGCTGGCCGACAAGGGGTATCGGCGGGTCGGCCTGGACCATTTCGCCATGCCCGGCGATTCCCTATGCCGGGCCCAGGAACGCGGCCGTTTGCACCGTAATTTCCAGGGCTACACCACAGACACGGCCCAGGTCCTGTTGGGCTTCGGCGTATCGGCCATCGGCGAATTGGCGGGCGGTTATGTGCAGAATGCGACCGATGCCGGAAGCTATAGCCGCAGCATTCAGGCCGGGCAATTCGCCACGGTCAAGGGCATCGCGATCAGTGAAGAAGACCGTCGCCGCCGCGGCTTGATCGAAAAGCTGATGTGCGACATGGCGGTCGATCTGGATCAATTCGGCGGCGCGCGGCTTTATGCCGGAGAACTGGTCCGTCTGCATGAAATGGCCGGTGACGGTTTGGTCCGGGTCGATGGCAGTCGCATCACCGTTCCCGAGGGCGCGCGGCCGCTGATCCGCGCCGTCGCCGCCGTGTTCGATACCTACCTGCGGCCAGCCCAGGGGCGGCATTCGATGGCCGTCTAAACCCGCTTATTCCAGGAAAAGCGCATTTTCTCGACCGAGGGGGTTGCAAATCTCCGCGCGATCGTCCTATCTCCCCTGCCGATCACGGTTGGCCAACAACCGGAAAAACAGGGAGAGGAAAGCCGTGAAACGGGATTGCCGTATTCCGGACACAATCAAATCTATCATTGCGCGGGACCCCCGTTCGATGGGTCACTCAGGCCGTTAGGGGAAACACGGCGCAATGTCCGATATGATCGTTCTTGAAAATCTGACCAAGCGGTTCGGAGACCTGACCGCCGTTGACGCCGTCTCGATGTCGGTGAAGCGCGGCGAGGTCCTGGGCTTTCTGGGCCCCAACGGGGCCGGTAAATCGACCACCATGAAGATGGTCTGCGGCTATCTGACGCCGACCAGCGGCACGGCCCGCGTGCAGGGCCATGACGTGGTGGCCGAACCGATGGCCGTGAAGGCGGCGATCGGCTACCTGCCCGAAGGTGCGCCGACCTACGGCGACATGCGGGTCCGATCGTTCCTGAAATTCATCGCCCAGGTGCGGGGCTTCCACGGGGCCGAGATCGACCGCCGCGTCGATCGGGTTCGCGAACTGGCCGCTTTGGAAGAAGTCATCGACCGTCCGGTCGAAACCCTGTCCAAGGGCTACAAACGCCGGGTCGGTCTGGCCCAGGCAATCCTGCACGATCCCGAAGTGCTGATCATGGACGAGCCGACCGACGGCTTGGACCCGAATCAGAAGCACCAGGTCCGGACGCTGATCCAGAACATGGCCGCCAACAAGGCGATCGTCATTTCGACCCATATCCTGGAAGAAGTCGAAGCGATCTGCTCGCGCGCGGTGGTCATTGCCCATGGCCGCTTGCTGGCCGACGGCACGCCGGAAGATCTGTTGCGCCGCGATGCGCGGCATAACGCAGTGGTGGTCAAGGTTGCCGCCGCACAGGCATCGGACGTCTCCGCCGGGTTGGCGGGGCTGTCCGGGATCGCCGGGGTCGATGCCATGGGCGAGCCGGCGGACGGCACTGCTTCGTTGCGCGTCCGGCCCAAGGACGGCAGTTCCATCGTGCTGCCGGTGGGCGATTTCCTGCGGTCGAAGAACGTGACGCCCGAAGAAATCTACGTCGAACGCGGCCATATGGACGAAGTCTTCCGCGCCATTACCCAAAGCACGCCGAGCGAACGGACGGGGGCCTCCGATGCGTAACGTCTGGATCATCGCCAAGCGCGAACTGGCGGGTTATTTCGCGACGCCGCTGGCGCTCGTCTTCATCGTTATCTTCCTGGCCCTGACCGGGGCCTTCACCTTTTACCTGGGGCGCTTTTTCGAGGGCGGACAGGCCGACCTGGAGGCGTTCTTCCGCTTCCATCCCTGGCTTTATCTGATCCTGATCCCCGCCGTCGCCATGCGGCTTTGGGCGGAAGAACGCAAAACCGGCACCATTGAACTGTTGATGACCTTGCCGGTCACGACGACGCAGGCGGTGGTCGGCAAGTTCCTGGCCGCCTGGGTGTTCTGCGGCATCGCCCTGGCACTGACCTTTCCGATCTGGATCACGGTCAACGTGCTGGGCGATCCGGACAACGGCGTGATCGTCGCGGGCTATGTTGGCAGCTTCCTGATGGCCGGCGCCTTCATGTCGATCGGCGCCTGCATGTCGGCCATGACCAAGAACCAAGTGATCGCCTTTATCATCTCGGCCACGGTCTGTTTCCTGTTCACCATGAGCGGGCTGCAGATGGTCCTGAACTTCTTCCAAGCCTGGGCCCCGGCGCTGATCGTCGATAGCGTCGCCAACCTGAGCTTCCTGATCCGGTTCAATGCGGTGATGCAGGGCGTGATCGACCTGCGTGACGTGTTCTTCTTCGTCTCACTGATCGCGTTCTTCCTGTTCACGAACGTGATCGTCGTCGAACTGAAGAAATCGGCATAAGGCGGAGGGGAAGAACATGGAAGCGCTCAAGAAAATCGACCGCAGCCGCCTCGCCGTTGTCGGCGTCGTCCTGGCCGCGATTTTGTTCCTGTCGTCGAATTTGGCGGTCAACCTGGGCCTGCGCTCGGCGCAGGTCGACCTGACCGAACGTCAGCTCTACACCCTGTCCGAGGGCACGCGAAAAGTTCTGACCAGCCTGAAGGAGCCGATCACGCTGCGGTTCTACTTCACCCGTGCGCTGGGCGAGAACTATCCGGGGCATCAGACCTACGCCAACCGGGTGCGTGAACTGCTGGAACGCTACGTCGATATCTCCGGCGGCAAGATCCGCCTGGAAATCAAAAATCCCGAGGCCTTTTCCGAGGTCGAGGACGAGGCCGTGACCTTCGGCCTGCAGGGGATTCCCTATGACCAGTCGGGCGACCGCGGCTATTTCGGCATTGCGGGCACCAACTCGGTCGATGGCAAGGCCGTCATTCCCTACTTCACCACCGAACGTGAACCGTTCCTGGAATACGATCTGACCAAGCTGGTCTATACCCTGGCGACTTTGGACCGGCCGATCATCGGCGTGGTTGCGCGTCTGCCGGTCGAGGGCGGCTTCATGATGGGCCAGCGCCCGGTGCCGCCCTGGGCCGTGATCAACCAGATCCGCGAATTGTTCGACGTCCGCTCGATGCCCGCCGAATTCAACAGCGTGCCGCCCGAAGTCGGCGAACTGCTGCTGGTGCATCCCAAGAATTTGAGCGAGGAGACCCTCTACGCCATCGACCAGTTCGTGATGCGTGGCGGTCGTATCCTGGCGTTCATCGATCCCAATGCCGAAACCGAAATGCCGACCCCCGGCACCCGGCCCGGCCCGTCGGATATCGACCGCCTGCTGAAATCCTGGGGCGTGACCTTCATCAAAGACAAGGTCGCGGGCGATCTGGAAACGGCGCGGCGCGTCAACGTCCGCTATCAGGGCCAGATGACCCAGGTCGATTACGTCGCCTGGAACGCCATGGATCGCAAGAACCTGAATACGGACGACGCCGTCGTCGCGGATATCCGCGGCATCAACGTCGGTTCGGCCGGGATCATCGAACCGGCCAAGGACGCGACCACGACTTTCCGTCCGTTGATCACGACCTCGGAAAAATCGCAGGCCATCGACGTCGCCAAGTTCCAGGGCAAGATCGACGTGGTCGGCCTGTTCCGTGACTTCAAACCGTCGGGCAAGAAGCTGACCATCGCGGCCCGGGTGACCGGCCCGGTCAAATCGGCGTTCCCCGACGGACCGCCCCTGATCGGTGAAGGCCCCGAGGCGGAAAAGGCGCGCGCCGAGAGAGCCAAGACGCATCTGGCGCAGTCGGAAAAACCGTTGAACGCGGTGATCGTCGCCGATACCGACGTCCTGCACGAAGGCCTTTGGGCCGAGGTGCGCGAGGTCAATGGCGAACAGCTCCTGGTGCCTTATGCCGGGAACAGCGATTTCGTCGTCAATGCGGTTGAAAACCTGGCCGGTGGCGATGCCCTGCTGAGCCTGCGGTCGCGTGGCGACTCCCGCCGTCCGTTCCGCATGGTCGAGGAAATCCGCTTGGATGCCGAACGCAAGTTCCGCTCCGAACAGGAAAAGCTGGTCAAGGAACTGCAGGAAACCCAGGAACGGGTCGAAGGCCTGACCAATCGTGAAAGCGGCAGCGGCGAGGCCATCCTGTCGCCCGAGGAAAAGCAGGCGATTGCCGAGTTCCGCCGCAAGATGATCGAAATCCGCCGCGACCTGCGCAATGTGCAGCATGCCCTGCGCAAGGATATCGACGACCTTGATGCCTGGTTGAAGTTCCTCAACATCGCGGCAATCCCGCTGTTGCTGGGGATCGTCGCCTTGGTCATCGCCGTGGTCCGGCGCATGCGCCGCGTCCGCGCGCGGCCCGTGAGCGAATAGGAGAGACGCCGTCATGAGCGCCAGGAATTTCCTGATCCTTCTGATCTTCACGGTGGTCGGCGTGGCCGCCGCGGCCTTGGCCGTGGTGACGCGCCCGGGCGATGACGCCTACGCCAACCAGGGCGAGCCGGTGTTCCCGGGCCTGATCGACGCGATCAACGATATCGAAACGATCCGCCTGGAAAGCAACGAAGGCGGCGTGCTGACCTTCAAGCGCCACGGCAAGGGTGCCAACGGCAAGGAAGCCGCCGGTTGGGGCGTGGTCGAACGCGACATGTATCCGGCCAAGGCCAGCATGCTGAACGGGCTGGCAGTGCGGGTCTCGCAACTGACCTATCTTGCGCCGAAAACGGCTGATCCCAAGCTGTTCCCGCGCCTCGATCTGGGCGACCCGATGGTCGTCGGCTCCAAGGCGGTCGGTGTGACGATGACCGCCAAGGGCGGCCGCCCGGTGGTCGACATGGTCGTCGGCAAGGCGCGCAGTTCGCTCGAAGGATCGGCCGAAGGGGGCACCTACCTTCGCCTTGAAGGCAAGGATCAGGCTTGGCTCGCCAAAGGTTCGGTCGACCTGGGCAAGCTGTTCTCTGAATGGATCGACGCTGAAATCTTCGACATCAAGACCTCGCGGTTCCGTCATGTCGAGATTGACTACGCGGACGGCGAGAAGGTGGTCATCTTCAAGGACAAGGAAGAAGACCTGGACTTCATCCTGGAAGACATTCCCGACGGGATGAAGGTCAAGAGCCGCTTCAGCGTCAACGCCATCGCGTCGTCGATCGGCGAGTACCGGATTTTCGACGTCGCGCATCGCGACAAACATCCGATCGACCCGGCCAAGTCTACGCGGGTTGTCTATGAAACCTTCGACGGGCTGAAGATCACGGCCTTGATCCAGCTGCCCGAAGGGGACGGCAAGGGGCCGGATGCCGAATATTGGGTGTCGTTGAAGGTCGAAGGCGGCGAGGGCACGGCCGAGGCCGATGGCCTGCGGGCCCGTGTCGAGCCCTGGGTCTTCCGGATCACCGATTACCGCTACAACTCGATCGCCAAGCGCATGAAAGACCTGATCGAGCCGAACGCCGGGTCCTAAACGCCAGAATCGGCCAATTTCGAAATAATTGCCAATGTGTTGCCCGTCACAGATGGCGGGCCCGGCATTCCCTAGGCTTCCCTTCGTCGGGGTGGCCAGGGGGGCCGCCCGTGGACCCCGTCCGCGGGGTAAGGTAGGCTGGCATGAACGAATTGGCGTTCAAGGGCTCGGGCAAGGGCTCGGGCAAGGCAACGGGGGGCGTTATGGCCGGCGGGAAATCGACCGCGAAAGCAGGAAAGACGCCGTCGCCGGGTGCGACCGCGCCGCGCGGCAAGACCGACCGCGAACGGTTCGTCGCCTTGGCGTTCTGCCGGGCTGATCTACTGCTGGAACTGGACGGCGACTATAATATCGCCTTCGCCGCCGGGGTGACCCCGATGTTGGGCGCCACACCGGAAACCCTGCAAGGTTCATCGTTTCTGGATTTCGTCGGCGACGAACACAAGGCTTATGCCCGCGACCTGTTGTCGGGCGGCGGTCGTAACGGTCGTATCGAAGACGTGGTGATGGACCTGCAGAGCGCCGGGGGCAAGCGCATCCCGGTGGTGTTCTCCGGTTATCGTATGCCCGATTTCGACAATCACTATTTCCTGGCGGTCAAGGTCGAGCCGGTGCGCAAGACGCACGTTCGCGCCGAGGACCTGATCCAAGACGAATGGTCCGGTTTGCTGGAGCAAGAATCCTTCACCCGGGCCGCCGTCGAACGTATCCAGGATTACGACCGCACGGGGGCCAAGGGGCAATTGACCTTTGTCCGTCTGGAGGCGGTCAAATCCTTGGCCGACAGCCTGGGCGCCAGCGAGAAACGCAGCCTGATGACGGCGGTCGGAAATATCCTGAAATCTCATTCCCTGGGCGGCGGCACGGCAGGCCAGCTGGATGACGAGAATTTCGCCTATGTCCATGGCGCTGACGTCAACCCGGAAGACGTCAACCTGAAGGTCGAGGAAGTCGCCCAGCAACTTTTGGGCGACAAGGCGGGGCCGGTGGCCGCCCGTTCGTCGACCTTGGAAGCGGACGGCGCGGGCCTAAGCGAAGATCAGGTCGCGCGCGCCCTGGTCCATACCATGCAGCAATTCTGTTCCGGCAAGGTCAATGTACCGGTGGAAAAGCTGTCCGATGCGCTGGACGACATGATGCAGGACACGGTCGAGACCGTGAAGTTCATCAAGGACACGACCGAGCGCTGCGATTTCGATCTGGTGTTCATGCCGATCTGCGATCTGCGCCTGGGCCGGGTTCATCATTTCGAGGCCTTGTCCCGCTTCCGCGATCAGGCGCGGGCCAAATCGACGTTCCAGATCATCACCCTGGCCGAACAATTGGGCCTGATCGTCGATTTCGATTTCGCCGTGGTCCGTCAGGTGATGGATATCCTCAGCCATTTGTCGCGGCGCGGTCCGTTGCCGGCGGTGGCGGTCAATCTGTCGTCCCTGTCCCTGGGCAACCCGCAATTCGTCGAGCGGCTGGTCAGCGTGCTGGAAGGGCGTCCGGACATGAACCGCCGGGTGATGTTCGAGCTGACGGAATCGGCCGAGGCCGAAGATCTGGAATCCCTCAACAAGGTGATCCAGGAAATCCGCAAGCGTGGGTTCCAATTCTGCCTGGACGATTTCGGCGCGGGGGCCGCCAGCTTCGACTATCTGAACGCCCTGGATGTCGATGTGGTCAAGTTCGACGGTCCGGTCGTGCGCCGGGCCTGCGCCTCGGACAAGGGACGCGACATGCTGTCGTCCATGGCCAAGATGTGTTCCAGCAGCGGCGTGCACACGGTGGCCGAAATGGTCGAGGATCAGGAATCGGCCAACAAGCTGTTCTATTGCGGGATCGACTATGGCCAGGGCTGGCATTTCGGCAAGCCGAACCCGGATCCCTTCGCCTTCGCCGACCGTTTCATCGGCGCGGAATAGATTTTCGAAAAACCCGTATCGGCGGATTTAGGACGCGCGGCCCTTGTAGGGGTTTTCAATCGCGTCGACGACCGATTGCAGAACTTCGCGAACCTGGGATTCGTCGCAGCCCATCAGGATCGCATCCTCGAACGCGTCCTGGCAGTACTGGCGGATTTCTTCGAGGTTTTCGTTCAGGACCTTCAGCTTTTCCTCGCACGACACGGGCGCGCCGTCCGGCTGCCGCCAGGTGATGCCTGATACTTGGAAAGTGCGAATGGTCGTCATGGGTCCGTCTTCGGTCCGGTTACGGCCTTAAATGTAATACCTTCCGGTCCCGGTGCAAGGGTTCTTGGCGGGGCGGCGGGTAACGGCAACGGAATCATCCGTCCTTCGCCGGGGTGCTTTCAGTCGCGGTTTGCCCGGCTTGTTCGCGCCGTTCTTCGCGCGGGGCGTTGTCGTCGTCATCGTCGTCGGTATCGTCCGACGCCAGATGCGGCGCGTAGTCGCGAGGCTCCCACGGTAGCGGCGGCGGCGCTTTCGACTTGGATTTCGGTCCGGCGATCTGCAGCAGGCGCTCGACCCGGGACAAGTTCTTTTCAGTGATCAATGTCAGCCGGTGCGCGCCGCGTGATTCGTACACGCTTTTGGCCAGCGAGAACGCCTCGCGGGCGGCTTCCAACTGAGCCGGATCGTGGGTCAGTTTGGCCAGCATGAACAAGCCCGATCCCAAGTTGTTCTGGGTTGCGGCCCAAAGCAGGGGGTGGGTCAGCTTCTGGCGAACTTCCAGGGCGCTGGAACAGGCCTCGATCGCTTTTTCGAACAACTCGACGGACTTCAACTGTTCGCCCAGGATCGCCGCCGCCTGTCCGATGTTGTTCATGACCTCGGCCCAGCGCATGGGATGGTCGACGCGGTTGAAGACCTGAAGCGCCGCCTGATAGTGGTTCAGCGACTTCTTCAACAGGTCCTGGTCGCCTTCCTGGGCGTCGATCCGGTAGCAGACATGGCCCAATCGGCTTTGCAGGGCTGCCCATTCCTTGGGATGGGTTTCGCGGGTGAAGTATTCGGCGGCGGCGTCCAACAGTTCGACGGCCTGAGCCAGGGGCCCCGCCGCCTTCTGGTCGTCGTCGACCGGCATTTCCAGGGTTTCCCATTCGGGCGCCAAAACCGGCAGGATCGCACCCAGGGAACGTTGGGCGACCGCGCGGTCCAGGGCATCGGCATCGCTTTGCAGGTCATTGATGGCCTTGCTGTAGATGTCCGCCGCCGTGCGGAAGTTCTCCAACTGGCCCGACGGGGCGGAGCCCAAGGTCAGCAAGTTCGCATAGAACAGCCGGGCGGAAATCTTGTCGCGGTCGCTCATGCCGTTGACCTGGTCCAGGGCCGTCACGGCCTCGGCCGCGCGTTCCATGGCCTGCGGCAATACATGCGCCAGGCGATTTTTCTTCACATCGGTCAGCGGCACGGTCGCGGCCAATGCCGCGGCGGCGGCCAGGGCGGCAAGCGGGGCATCCGGCGCTTCGGGAAGAGCCAGGGTCTGGGCCGGATGAAACAGGCCGGGCGCATCCTCGTTCTGAATGCCCAGGGGCAGGAAGCGCAGGATCAGGCGTTTGCCGTCGGGCGCGGTTTCATATCCGACCAGCAAATCCGCCTCGGCCTGGGCCAAGGCCTGCCGAGCGGCCCAATGCAGCCGGTTGAAGGCTCCTTCGTCTTCCGTGTCGTCGGGCAGGGCCACGGGTTTCTTCAATGCCCGGGCGCGGACACCTTCCAACCCTTCGAAAGCCTCGATGATCAAATCCTCGGGCAACGCCGCGCCGTCCGCGGCAATGGGCGTCTCCGCCTCGGCATCGGCGTTGTCCCGTTTTAGCGCGGTCACTCGAATTTCAACGCGGGTCGGGTCGGCGGGTTGGCTGGCTTCCTTGATGCGCCGGAACCATCCGAACAGGGAAAAGCGGCGTTGCGCCCCCCCGGCGACCGCACCTTGGGTCAGCGGCATCAACAGCCGCCCCAACAGTCCGCCGCTTCCTTTTGCGGGTGCTTTGACCAGGGCCAGGGCTTGTTGGTCCAAGGGGCGCAGGGTGACCGTTCCGGCGGCGATCGCCGTGGCCTGATGGCGGCCTCGCTTCACATCGGCTTCGCCAAGGGTTTTGCCGGGTCCCAACAGGCCCATGTGCTTCTCCTTGCCGTCGCTTTCGGTCACCAATTCGACCCGGCCGGAAATGATGGTGAAGGCGCGCGTCGCCGGATCCCCCTCGCGGAAGATGATGTCTTTGTCCCGGAATTGCAGTTTCTTCGTGCTCAATGCCTGGGCCCGGTTTGCGTCGGACGGTCGACTGCGCAAATTGCCGTCACGGCGGCGATGTCCAGACGCTGGACGTTCGTCGCCGCGTTGATTAAACAGAAAGAAGGTTTACCCTTGTTTAAGGCGGATTTGCTTCGATCAAGGGCAAGCGGCTGCCCGAGGGGGGGCAACCTGGGGACCTGTTAGGGGCCGATGCGCCGAAAAGGGCGCGCGTCGGGGTAAGACGAGGGCAACATTGAAGACCAAATTGAAAATGGCCTGCGGAGCCTTTGCGCTTTGCGCCGTGACGGCGTCGGCGGTGCAAGCCGATAGTCTGTCGACCGGTTATGACATTCGCCTTCTGATGGGCAAGATGCACCCCTTTGCGGCGCGTCAGCCCGCCAGCCGCTGGGATCAGCCGGCCTATGTTGCGCCGGCAGTGCGTCCGGCGCCGGCCCCCGCCTATGTCGCCGCACCCGCACCCCGCGCGCCGATCGCACGCCCGATCGCGCAGCCCGTTGCAGCTCCGGTCGCGGTGCAACAGGCCGCCCCCGCGCCGGTATCCGCGCCGCGCGCCAAAACCGGCCCGCTTTGGCCGGGTGGGACCGAGCAGGGGGCTCGGGCCAGTTCCCGCGGAAATCCGTTGGGCGGAATCCTGGCCGAGGTTTCCCTTGGCGTGTTGGTGCACGACGAAGGGCCGTTCTCGAATTCCAAGGAAGAAGGCTACGATGGGCATATCGAACTGCGGTTCGCCTCGCCCAAGTTCCTGGACATCATCTGGTCGCCCGAGCCGCATATCGGCGCCAATATCAATTCCGACGGCGATACCAGCCAGGTCTTTGCGGGCCTGAGCTATGAGTGGAACCTGTGGAAAGGCCTGTACGCCGGGATCAGCGTCGGTGGTGCCTATCACGACGGGGAAACGGATTCCCACCGGGCCGACAAGAAGGACCTGGGCTGTCACCTGCTGTTCCGTGAATCCCTGACCCTGGGTTGGCAGTTGACCGAGCATCACAAGATCGCGGCCATCTTCGACCATATTTCGAATGCCAAGATCTGCGATCACAACGAGGGCCTTGAAAACCTCGGTGTGCGGTACAGCTATCGGTTCTAGGTGCTGACGGCGGCGGCGATCAGCCGCCGCGCACGCGGGCCCGCAGGTTGCGCCGGGTCTGATCCAGTAATCCCGTCCAATCGCCGCGCCGGTCCGTGCGCAGGATGCGCATGCTCGGATACCAAGGCGTCGTTTCCCCCGAAGTTCCCCATCGCCAATCGGGCGAGGTCGGGGCGACCAGCCAGGTTTCCTTGCCCAAGGCCCCGGCCAGATGCGCGACCGCGCCATCGACGGCGATGACGATATCCATCTGATCGATATAGGCGGCGAGCCCCGCCATGCCGTTTGACCGGCGGGCGAGATCGATGATCAGGGCGTCCGAGCCCTGGGCCTTAAGGTCGGCGGCGGCCGGGCCGGTCTGCAGCCCGAACAGGGTTACCCCGGCCAATCCGGCCAGGTCGAGGAACGGCGGCAGGCCTGGCGCGGGCGAGGCATGAACCGGCGGACGCTCGTCGTCCCAGGCAATCCCGATTTTTAGGAAGTCTCCGCCCGGCGGCAGGCGGAACGCCCCCGGATCGGGCGGCGTGATATAGGGCGTTGCGGCCGGGACCTTGGCGGCCGTGGTCTTGAAGATCGCCGGCAGGGACAACAGCGGTGCATGCAGGTCGAACTTGGGCAGGTCGGCGCCTTGCAGCACGACCTTGTCCACGCCCGAGACGGTGGCCAGAAGATCAGCCAGCGCCGCCGGGGCCTCGACGACCACGTTGGCGCCCTGTTCCTTGATCATCGGCAGGTAGCGGGCGAACTGAATGACATCGCCCAAGGTGCCTTCGCAGGGCACCAGCACCGTTTTGCCCTTGGCTTTCTTGCCGTCCCAGCGCGGCGTGTCGATGCCGCGGAATTGAAACCGGCGCAATTGGAAGCGGGCTTCCAGGTCCTTGAACCCGGCGGCGTATTCGCCAGCCAACAGCAGGGACCGTCCACGGTCCAACTTGCTCGGCACATGATTGGGATTGTGATCCAGGGCCCGTTCGAAACAGTCTAGGGACTGGTCCCGGCGGCCCAGGTCGCGCAGCGCCACGCCCAGGTTATGCAGCGTGTCGGGATTCTTCGGGTCCAGGTGAACCGCCTGTTGATGGCTGGCGACGGCGGCTTCGAACCGGCCCAGGTCGCGTAGCGCATTGCCCAGGTTGGAATGGGATGATGCCGTGCGCGGCTTCAGCGCGATCGCCCGGCGGTAGCAGGCGACGGCGGCCTCTGGCCGGCCCGTGGCGCGCAGCACGATTCCCAGGTTGTTATAGGCTTCGGCCAGATTGGGGTTCAGCGCCAGCGCCCGGGTGTATTCGGGGATCGCTTCTTCCAGGCGGCCATTGCGTTGATGTTCGGAGCCGATAGCGAACAGGCGCGCGGCTTCGCGATCGCGCAGCGCGGTTCGTTCCTTCTCCGGCAGGGACTCCCAAAGGGCCCGGGCGTCATTGGCGTCGACCGGGGCGGGTGCCGGGGTGGCGCGGTCATCGGCGGCCATACGTCCTCCACGTCGACGGCGGATTGGCAGCCGCCGTCACAACATTTCGCCTGCCGCCCACGCCCCTTTCCGGTGATCTGAAGGCAGTCAGGAAGGGGTCCGAAATCCTCACTCCCTCCGGGCGCACATATTGAAGTGTCCACCGCCGAACCGCAAGCCTCGTAACCCACGAGGATTACAATAAAACTCCGATTTTTTCGGAGTTGTCAGCTTCCGTTCAGACTAGGTCCAAAACGTTCTCCGGCGGGCGTCCCAAAACGGCCTTGGCGCCTTTCACGACGATCGGACGTTCGATGCATCTGGGATTGGCGATCATGCCTTCGATCAAGGCGTCTTCGGCCATGTCTTTCGACAGGCCTGCTTCCTGGGCTTCCTTGCTGCGCAGAATGTCGGCGGCGGATTTGCCCAGTTTCTTCAACAGGCCTTTCATCTCGTCGACCGTCGGCGGGGTTTCCAGATACAGGACCACATCCGGCGTCACGCCTTTTTCTTCCAGCAATTGAAGGGTTTGGCGCGATTTGCTGCACTTCGGGTTGTGATAGATGGTGATGCCCATGATCTTTGTTTCCCCTTGGGATGGTTGTTTGATTGCGGCCGTCGGTGAGGCTTAGGACTTGGTCGCCGGGGCGTTGCCGGCGGGCGGCTGAAACACTTCGGGCGCATCGCCGCCCGGCAGGCTTTCCACGTAAAGCGACCGGCTGGGAAAGGCGAAAGCCGTACCCGCGCCCAGAACGATATCCATGATCTTGTAGGCCAGGCGTTCCTTGACCTCCAGGTACTCGCCCCACTTCGTGGTCTGGGTGAAGCAGTACACCAGGATGTTGATCGAGGAATCGCCGAAGCTGTCGATCCGCACGAAGGTCGAGACATCCGTCGCCGGGGCGAAATCGGGCGTGGCCTCGATATAGGCTGCGATCTCGTCGCGAATCCGGCGCAACTGATCGATGGTGGTCCGGTATTCGACGCCGACCACCCATTTGATCCGCCGATGCGTCATGGCGGTGAAGTTGATGACCGCCGTGTCCGACAACTGAGAATTGGGAACCATCACCGGGGCCTTGTCGAACCGGCGCACCATGGTCGAGCGGAACCCGATATTTTCGACATGCCCTTCGACCACGCCGTCGACGTTGATCCAATCGCCCTTGTGAAATCGCTTTTCGGCCAGGATCAGCAATCCCGCGATCAGGTTCTTGAACAGGTCCTGCGCGCCCAGGGCGACGGCCACACCGATCAGGCCGAACCCGGCGATGATCGGGCCGACCTTGATCCCCCAGATTTCCAGGATCGCCGCCGCGGCGATGATAAACACCAACACGCGAATGGCGCGGGCCAGCCAGTCGACCATCTCTTCCGAGAAAATGCGGTCCAGCTTGTGCAAAAGAACGCTCAATGGCTCGATCGCCCGGAACAGGCCCCAGAAAATGGTGAAGGCGACCAGGGAGCGGATTAAATTGCCGGCCATCTGGTCCGGGGTGCCTTGCAGTTCCATGATCTGCGTGGCGAAGAACAGACCCATGACGATGGGGATAAATCGCACCGGCGGGACGATGGTTTCGAGAATTTGATCGTCGATCGTCCAGGGCGTGCGGTTGGTCAACAGACGCAGCCAGGCCATCAGGAAGCGCGTCATCAGGCCGCGCAGCATCAGGAATAGCAGGAAAACGCCCACGGCCGCGGCCATGCGTCCGACGTCGACGCCCGCGACGCCGTGTTGCCAGACGTCGGTTACAAGGCTCCAGAACTCACGTAGCTCATTCATATCACTTGTTTATTGTATGTTGCCCCCGCTTGACTAGACTGTAGCCCGGTGAAAAATGCGTCTCCGGTTCGAGGGGAGGGACGCCGCAAGATGGGGCAGTCAAGGGGAGACGGATGAGACCGTCCCGAATTTCACTTCTGTTTTCGGCTCTTTTCTGGGCTTTGTTGGGCGCGCCCGCGGCTCATGCCGCGACCGCTTGCATTACGCCGAAGACCACGGCGGACCCGGTTAAGTATATTTCTCCGCCTTCGGGCGCGGTGTTCACCTATCGGATTACCTACAATCCCGATTCCAAGACGCCGGACATTTCCCACCATCGCTACCGGGTCAAATCGATTGCCGGGGACGACGTTCGTTGGTTCCGCGAGCCCGTTCAGGGCAAGGGGCCGATTCAGGACGTGACCCTGCACCGCGCTTTTGCCCAGGTCGCCGACGGCAAGGGATGGCGGTTCGATTTCGATCTGGCGCAGTACGACAAGCTGTGGCCGTTGAAACAGGGCAACGAAGCCAACTATGTGGTCGAGGGCGTCAAGGACGGCAAGACCGTGATGCGGCTGCAGTCGTCCTATTGCGTGCGCGGGACCAAGGTGCTGAAGCTTCCGGCCGGTGACTTCCCTGCCCATCTGGTCGATATCACGCAAAAGGTTCTGGACGGCCCCAAGACCATGAAATGGGATCTGGTCGAGGTTCAGGCCTGGTACGTGCCGGAATTCGGCACGGCCCTGCTGATGGAAGATCGCATTTCCTACAAGGGCAAGCTGGTCCTGTTGCGCCGTCGCGAAGCGGTCGAAGTTCCCAACTAGCAGCGTTTTAAGCTAGCGCAGGGCGTCGCCCGCGGCGTCCATCAAATCATCCGCGCTTTCCGCATCTATTACCCGCCGCGCGGTGTCGTAATCAAACCCGGCGCGGGCCAGGGTCGCCAGATCCTTGTCGCGCCGTTCTTCGCGTTTGTCGGGCTGGGCGAAGGGGCCGAGCCTGCGGCGCTTGGCCAGAGCCACGGCGGCGGCCAGGTTCGGCTCGGGCATGTCTTCGGTGGCGGCGGCCAGGGCGTCGTCGATGTCGTCCGCGCCGACACCCTTCTGCATCAATTTGAAGCGCACGCCTTTCAGCGGCGTGCCTCGGCGCAACAGGTCCGTGGCCCGGGCCTCGGCGTAGGCAGTGTCGTTCAACAGGCCGACCCGTTGATAGCGTTCGATCAGGTCTTCGATCCATTCCGCACCCTCGGCGGGGTCGGTGTCGTGATGTTGGGCCGAGCGTTCGACCCGCCGCATCAGCACCCGGCGCAGGTTGTCCGCCGATGTCGAGAACCGCGACAGATAGTGCAGCGCCGCGTTTTCCAGGTGGCTTTTGGTCACCTTGCGCGGGCTGCGGCGGCGGCGCTTGCCGTCCCCTTGCGGGGCGTCGTCATCTGAACGGGGTGGACTCTCCATGGGCTTCACTTATAAGGAGGCCCATGACGCGTGACCAGTCGCCCCAATCCGCTTTGCCCGAAATGCCGACCGTCCCCGGCGGCGTCGCCGCCCCCATGGGCGCGGTTAATTGGATCGGGCTGAAGACATTGTACCTGCGCGAGGTGCGGCGCTTCATCAAGGTCTATACCCAGACCCTGGTCGCCCCGCTGGTCACGACCTTGTTGTTCCTGGCCGTATTCGCCCTGGCGTTGGGCGGCGATCACCGCACCGTCGGCGACTTGCCGTTCATGACCTTTCTGGCCCCGGGCCTGATCATGATGGCGATCGCGCAGAACGCTTTCGCCAATACTTCGTCGTCGATCGTGATCTCGAAAATTCAGGGCAATATCGTCGACAGCCTGATGGCTCCCCTGAACGCCCATGAACTGGTGTTCGGTTTCGCCGTCGGCGGGATGACGCGCGGCGTCGCCGTTGCCGTGGTGGTTTGGGCCGCCATGGCGTTGACCGTCGATCTGGGGCTGCATGACCTGTTCTTCGTCGCCTATCACGCGGCGATGGGGGCGCTGATGCTGTCGCTGCTGGGGCTGGCGGGCGGCATCTGGGCCGACAAGTTCGACCATATCGCGGCGGTCACCAACTTCATCGTCACGCCGCTGTCTTTCCTGTCGGGCACTTTCTATTCGGTCCAGAACCTGCCCCACGCGGCCCAGGTCGCGGCCCATTTCAACCCGTTTTTCTACATGATCGACGGCTTCCGCTATGGCTTCATCGGCCATGCCGACAGCGACCTTTGGGTCGGCGTCGCTGTGATGGCGGGCATCAACATCGGGTTGTGGGCGCTCTGCACCTGGATGTTCAAGACGGGCTACAAGCTGAAAGCCTGATTCTCCGCCCCTTGGGTGACGCGGAACGGTCACCTTCATTTCGTTGACAACGCCCCTGTGGATAACGATACTTCGCGGCTTTCCTGGTAGGAATCGCGGTTGAAGCTCCTGGATTACGGGGGCTTTTTTCCGTTTTGCAACGAAAGCCAATTTTGGCGAGCCATAGGAGAGCGAAATGATCAGCGCCGTCATGCCGAACTACGCACGGACCGCTTTCGCCCTGGTCAAGGGTGAAGGCATGTACGTATGGGCAGACGATGGCCGACGTTTCCTCGACATGGGGTCGGGTATCGCCGTCAATTCGCTGGGGCATTGCCATCCCAAGCTGGTGGCGGCCCTGACCGAACAGGCGAAAACCCTGTGGCACGTCTCGAACCTGTACCGCGTCGCGGGTCAGGAAAAGGTGGCCGAACAGATGGTCGCCCATTCCTTCGCCGACACGGTGTTCTTCAACAACTCCGGCGCCGAAGCCGTGGAAGCCGCGATCAAGATGGCGCGGCGCTACCACTTCGTGGCGGGCAATCCGGAGCGCTATCGCATCCTGTCGTGCGAAGGCTCGTTCCACGGTCGGTCTTTGACCGACCTGGCCGCCGGGTCGAGCGAAAAGCACCGCGAAGGTTTCGGGCCGATGCCCGAGGGCTTCGACCATGTGCCCTATGACAACCTGAACGCCCTGCGCGCCGCGGTCACCGACCAGACGGCGGCGATCCTGGTCGAGCCGGTTCAGGGCGAAGGCGGTATCCGCACGGCCTCGCCCGGGTTCCTCAAGGGCGTGCGCGAAATTTGCGACGAGTTCGGCATCCTGATGGTGCTGGACGAGGTTCAGACCGGCAACGGCCGCACCGGCAAGCTGTTCGCTCACGAATGGGCGGGCGTCGCGCCTGACATCCTGGCCACGGCCAAAGGCCTGGGCGGCGGGTTCCCCGTCGGTGCTGTGCTGGCGACCGAGGCGGCGGGCAAGGCCATGACGCCGGGTAGCCACGGCTCGACCTTCGGCGGCACGCCGCTGGCAATGTCGGCGGTCGGCGCGATGATGGACGTGGTCCTGGCGCCGGGCTTCCTGGCCAATGTCGACAAGATGGCGCGCGTCCTGTGGGGCAAGCTGGGCGATGTCGTCGCCAAGCACCCGGACGTGCTGACCGAAGTGCGCGGCCAAGGCCTGATGGTCGGCATGAAATGCGCCGTGGAAAACAACGTCCTGGTCGCCAAGATGATCGACAACGGCGTGCTGACCGTGCCCGCCGGCGACAACGTGGTGCGCATGTTGCCGCCGCTGATCATCGAGGAAGGCCATATCGACGAGGCCGTCGCGGCCCTGGATAAAAGCTGTGCGGAAATTTCCGCCGAAGGAAAAATGGAGAAGGCGGGATGAGCGGACTGCGCCACTTCCTGGACCTCGACCGGACCGACGCCAAGACGCTGCGGCGTATTCTCGACCGTGCCGGTGAAATGAAGAAAACGGGCAAGGCTTCGCCGTCGCTGGCGGGCAAGACCCTGGTCATGATTTTCGAAAAACCGTCGACCCGCACCCGCGTGTCGTTCGAGGTTGCGATTCAGCAGCTGGGCGGCCACGGCGTTTTGCTGACGGGCAACGATTCGCAGCTTGGTCGTGGCGAAACCGTGGCCGATACGGCGCGGGTTCTGTCGCGCTATTGCGATGCGATCATGATCCGCACGGACGATCCGCAGAAGCTGCGCGATCTGGCTGAATTCGCCACCGTGCCGGTGATCAACGGCCTGACCGATGATTCCCACCCGTGCCAGATCATGGCCGACATCATGACCTATGAAGAACACCGAGGTGACATCGCCGGTCGCACCGTGGCTTGGGCAGGCGACGGCAACAACGTCGCCGCGTCGTGGATTCATGGGGCTGCCCAGTTCGGCTATAAGCTGCGCCTGGCCTGTCCCGAACCGCTGTCGCCCAAGGCAGGCCTGATCGATTGGGCCGCGGGCGAAGGGGCCGACGTGATGCTGACGCGCGACGCGGAAGAAGCCGTCGCCGGGGCCGATCTGGTCGTTACCGACACTTGGGTGTCGATGGGCGACAAGGACGCGGGCAAACGCCACAACCTGTTGACGCCTTATCGCGTGGATGACCGCCTGATGGGGATGGCCGCGAAAGACGCCTTGTTCATGCATTGCCTGCCCGCCCACCGGGGCGAGGAAGTCACGGAAGGCGTGATCGACGGCCCGCAGTCGGTGATCTGGGACGAGGCCGAAAACCGCCTGCATGCGCAAAAGGGTATCCTGGCCTGGTGCCTGGGCGACGTCTGACCGAAGCGTCCCGACATGTTCGATGAAGAAAGCATCCGCGACCTGGAACGCCGGGCCGCCGAATGCTGGCCGCCGTTTCGCCAAGGCGATATGGAAGGCTGGCGTCTGCGGTTTTCCGATGGCGTATCGCGTCGCGCCAATTCGATCCTGGCCCTGGAGGAAACCGGGGACAGCCCGCTTGAGCTCAAGGTCGATACCGCCGAACATTATTACAATCAGCGCGGCCTGCCCTGCCGGTTCCAGATTTCCGGCGCGGTCCAGCCGCGTGGGCTGGATGCCGAGTTGGAACGCCGTGGCTACGAGATCGAGGCCCGCACATTGGTCATGACCGCACCGGCGGCGACGGTGCGTGAAAATTTGGCGGAATTCGATGGGCCGCAACATCGCGCGCGTCTGTTCTCCGGCCCCACGCCGGCCTGGTTGCAGGTCTATGGCGAAGGCCTGGCCGAAGGGCGGGAACGGGGGTTGCGCTGCCGTCTGGCCGAAGGATTGCCGACACCCCGCGCCTATGCCGTGCTGGATGCGGGAAGCGAGCCGGCGGCGGTGGGAGCGGCGGTGCTCAGCGACGACTGGGCGTTGATCCTGTGCATGTCGACGCGGCCCGGTTTTCGCCGCCAAGGGCATGCGGCGCGGGTCCTGGCGGCATTGGCGCAATGGGCGGACGAGACGGGGCGCGGACGCAACCTGTTTCTTCAGGTCGAGGATGGCAATACCGCCGCCATGGCGCTTTATCACTTGGCCGGGTTCCAGGCCGCGCATACCTATTACTATCGAACACAGAATTTGACGGAATCGGATAATGGCTGACGCGACGCTTACCCTCGACGATACGATCCTGCCGTTCCATGTGGACAGCCTGGGCGTGAACGGGCGTCTGGTCCGCCTGGGGCCGGTGCTGGGCGATTTGATCGCGCCGGATCGGTATCCGGCCCCGGTGGCGGATCTGTTGGCCCAGGTCGTGGCGCTGACGGCGGCGCTGTCCAGCGTGCTCAAATTCGATGGTGTGTTCACCCTGCAGGTGCAGGGCGACGGCCCGGTCAATCTGGTGATGGCCGATATCACCACGGCGGGCGGGTTGCGCTGCTATGCCCGGTTCGATGCGGAGCGCTTGGCGGCGCTCGATGCTTCGGGCGCGAATGGCGCGCCGGTCCCGGCCCTTCTGGGTTCGGGCTATCTTGCGTTCACGGTCGACCAAGGGCCGGACACCGACCGATATCAGGGCATTACGGAACTGACCGGTGCCACCCTGGCGGAATGCGCCCACGATTATTTCCGCCAGTCCGAACAGCTGGAAACGGCGATCATGGTCGCTTCGGGCGATGATCCGTTGTCCGCCGGGGCGATCATGGTGCAGCGCCTGCCCACAGCCCATGGGGTGGATGGCGACGATGCCGAAGAAGCCTGGCGCCGCGCGGTCATCCTGATGAGCAGCCTGTCGCCGGCGGAACTGCTCGACCCGGACTTGCCCGACGATCGTTTGCTGTACCGCCTGTACCATCAGGACGGCGTGCGGGTCAGCGACGGGCGCGGGGTGCGTCATGCCTGCCGCTGTTCCCTGACCAAGGTCAGCAACACCCTGCGCTCGTTCCCGAGGGCCGAAATCGAAGAATTGGCCGAAGACGGCAAGGTCACCGTGACCTGCGAATTTTGCGGCACCGACTACGTATTCGAAGGGCCGCAGTTGGATGAGCTCTATACCAACGTGCCGTCTCAGGATGCGGAATGACGGCGCGTCGCGCCTCCCCAATGCCTTGATCCTGACATATGGACCGCTCAGTATGGCGGGACAGGACTAAGGAAACGATGCGAGGAAACCGCCGATGATTTTCAAGAAGCCGTTGATGTCCGCCCTGTTCGCGGGGCTGCTGGCGCTGGGCGCCTGCACCACGCCGGACCCCAGTGTGAACCTGCCGGAGATCACCTTCCAGCATGCGCCCGCACTGCGCTTGGCGGTCGACCGGATCGAAATCGTCGATGCCCATAAGGCGACCCTCGCCGCCCCCTATGTGGAACACAAAATGGAAACGCCGCCCGCCGCGGCCTTGAAAATATGGGCCAACGACCGGCTGAAGGCGGTCGGCGGCGGCACCGGGATGACCGCCCGTTTGACCATCGACCGTGCGGAAGTGAAGGAAACCGCCTTGCCCCGGACCGAGGGCATCAAAGGTGCGTTCACCACCGATCAGTCGGCGCGCTATGACCTGGATATGTCGGCCATGATCGAAATTATCGATCCGCGCGGCCAGCGGGTCGGCCACGCGGCCGCGCGGGCGACGCGCAATCAAACCACGCCCGAGGACGCGACCCTGAACGACCTGCACAAAGCCTGGTTCGGGATGCTGGAAGAAGGCCTCAAGGACTTCGACCGCGAGATGGAAGGCAACATGCGCCGCTTCCTGGTGAACTGGATCCGCTAAGGCCCAAAGGGTCTTTCTCCATCGCATTTAGGCCGCCACCGATTTCGGTAACGTCATGCTGACCTTCGCCGCCGCCTGCTTTTTCCTGTTCATCACGCCGGGGCCGGGAGTTTTGTCCCTGGCCGGGGTCGGGTCGGGCTTTGGGGCAGCCGATGGGCGGCGCTACATGTTGGGCCTGTTCCTGGGTACGAATCTGGTTGCCTTGGCCGTGGTCAGCGGGTTGGCTGCGGCGGTGCTGGCCGTGCCTTATGTGCGGACGGTCCTGCTTTATGCCTCGGCGGCTTATCTTCTGTATCTGGCGTTTCGCATTGCCTTCGCCGGGTCGAAGATCGCTTTTATCAGCCGCCAGAAGCCCCCGGGTGTGACCGGCGGGCTGATGTTGCAGGCCATCAATCCCAAGGCCTATGCGGTCAACACCACGTTCTTTTCCGGCTTCGGGTTCATGCCCGAGGACATGGTCATGGAACTGGCGATCAAGTTCGCGATCATGAATGCTATCTGGGTCGCCATTCACTTCCTTTGGCTCTGGGCCGGGGTGACGTTGCACCGCCTGGACCTGCCGAAACGCACCCAGTTCCTGATCAACATGGGCATGGCGGCCTCCATGCTGGTCGTTGTCGCCTTGGCGGTCTGGGCCCAGCAATAGGCGCCTCCCAGACATAAGCAGGCGCTTAGCCTCCTCTGAATAAGCAGTGCGGCCATCGCGGATCGCGGTCGAACGGCGCATGTGTGGTCGGAAGAACGCCACCCGTTCGGCGTTCGCCCATTTCCAATTCGGAGGAACCTTTCATGATCCGCAAACTCGCTTTGTCCACCGTTCTCGCCCTGGGTTTGGCCGCGCCCGCTTTGGCATCCGGCCATATGGAAGGCCCGATGAAGGACATGATGCTCGGCACCACGCCGCAGGCCATCGCCAAAGCCCTGAGCGACCAGGGGTATGAGATGATCAAGTACGAGCAGGAACACGGCCGGATCGAGGTCAAGGCGATGAAGGACGGCCGCAAATGGGAAATGAAGATCGATCCCAAAAGCGGCAAGGTCACCCGGGTCGAGCACGACGACTGATGGCGACGCAAACGAATGACGGGGCGGCGCATGCCGCCCCGGCCTGGGACCCGATCGTCCGCCTGACCCATTGGTGCGTTGCCCTGGCGGTGATCCTGAACGGCCTGATCGTCGAGGATGAGTCCCTGATCCACATCTGGATCGGCTACGTGGCGCTGGGCTTTCTGGTGCTGCGCCTGATTTGGGGTGTGATCGGCACGGAAGAGGCGCGCTTTACCTCGTTCCCGCCCAGCATTGCCGCCGCGAAAGTTCATCTCGGCGACATGCTGCTTGGCGAACGCCGCCCGCATAAATCGCACAACCCGTTGGGCGCCTTGATGGTCTATGCCATATGGGGAACCTTGGCCGTCGTCGTCGCGACCGGAGTGATGATGGAAAGCGATCCGTTTCCGCCGACCCAGGGCGTAAGCGGCTTTACCGCGATCTTCAGCGAGTACGAGCGCCCGTACGGCGATAGTGAAGTGCTTGAGGAAATTCACGAAACGGCGGCCAACGTGTTACTGTTCCTGGCTCTGATCCATGTCGGCGGCGTGCTGCTGGAATCCCGGCTGACCGGGGTTAACCTGGTCCGCGCCATGGTCAGGGGGAGACGCAGAACACAGGGCGACGAGCACTAGGCGACGAATGACCGAACACCAAGCAGACCCCGCCATCAAAGCACGTGGACACGGCAGCAAAACCACCTTGCTGGCCATTTTGCTGGCGGTGCAGGTGCTTTGTGCCGTGTTCTTCGTCGGCGACGTGGCCGAAGATTTTCGCCGCGACGGCATCTTGCCGCATACCCTGTTCGAAGGGGCCGTCGCCCTGGCCTTGTTCATCGGCGTCGTTCTGGGCGGCCTGGAAATGCGCCGCACGCTGGAACGCAACCGCCGGGCCGAGGCCGCGGCTTCGGCCGCGTCCGGGGCCTTCGCCCAATTGATTGACGAGCGGTTCTCGGGCTGGGCCCTGACCGCCGCCGAGGCCGAGGTCGCCCTGTTGGCGCTGAAGGGCTTCGACGTCGCCGAGATCGCGGGGCTGCGGGGAACGGCGGAGGGCACGGTCCGTGCGCAACTGGCCCGCGTCTACGCCAAGGCCCGCGTCGCCAGCCGTTCGCAGTTCGTCTGTTTGTTCATCGACGATTTATTGGCCGCGCCGATCACGCCGGAAGAAGCGGCTTAGAACCGCGCCGGCTATTGGCTGTCGCCGCCCAACTCGGCCAGAATTTCGGGTTCGGTGACGACGATGCTGGTCGTCTCGAGCTTGATCGCGCCGCTGTCTTCCAACTTCTGTAGGGCGTTGGCAACCGATTGCCGGGTCGCTCCGATCATATGGGCCAGCTTCGATTGCCGGACCAGGCCGACCCGCAATTTGCCGTCGCTCGACGGTTCGGCATTTCCCGCAAGCTCGGATATCAGCAGGGCCAGGCGTTCCGTCGTTGTATGGGTTGCCAGCACCTGGGCGAGCTTGGAATAACGCTGGCCTTTGAAGCCCAGACATTCGATCAGGGCCAGGGCGAACGGCGCGGATTGTTGGGCAAAGGCGCGCAGGCTTTCATGGTCCAGGTAAAGGGTTTGGACGGTTCCCAACGCTCGGGCGCCCCACATATGTTCGTGATCGCCGAACAGATAAGGGCCGCCGACGAAATCCCCGGCCTGCCATGATCCCAGAATCAACTCGCGTCCGCCGGTTCCCTCGAACAGGCTTTCGACCGTGCCGCTTGTGATGATGTGGATGCCGCTGGCTTTTTCGCCCTGTTTGATCAGGCGTTCCCGGTTGGCGTATTGCCGGGTGACGGCGCGTTGGACCGCCTCGCGCTTGGTGTCCGCGTCCAGAATGTTCAGAAGATAGCGCCCGGATTCCGGCGTTCGGTCGTCTTGCCCAGACTTCGGCATGGGGTGGACCAACTCCTTGGGGCAACGGTCGTTCGGCGTAGGTGTATTGAGCGGATAGTAGATCGCATCCATGGCGTTCTGGCAAACCCTTCCGGGGGCGGCGGACGGCCAAACGAAAACCCGCCCGCCGAATTTGCATTTCGGCGGGCGGGCGGTCTTTCGCCAAGGCGGAGTGGCCTACTTGGCGACGGCTTCCAGATAGTCAGGGCGCATGAAGTCGGAGAATTGTTCACGCGTCATCTGTTTGGGCAGGCGCTCTTGTTCGACCAGGAAGGCCGAGGTCGACAACAGCGTGTTGACGAAGCCCGAATTGGCCTTGGTCTTGGCGGTGCCCATGTACTGATCGGTCAACTGCTTGGAACAGGGCACCATTTCCGTGCCCTTCATCATGCGGGTGGCGTCATCCAAGGACAGTTCCAGTTCCTTGGCGATGATCTCGGCCGTTTTCTTCGGGTTGTTCAGCCAGAAGTCGATGCCCGCGCATTCAGCTTTCAGGAACTTTTTGACGTAGTCGGGGTGCTTCGCCGCGAAGTCGTTCATGACGATGCCGACGTCCCAGGTGGGATAGCCGCGCGAGGCCATGATGCCCGAGGTCATGAAGATATGACCGCCGTCTTTCACGGCCTTGTTCAGGTTCGGCTCCCAAAACCAGGCGGCGTCGACGTCACCGCGCGACCAGGCGACGGCGATGTCGTTGGGGCGCAGGTCGAGGATTTTCATCGAGGCCGGGTCGATGCCTTCGTCGGCCAAGGCCTTCAGCAACAGGTAATGCGTGGTCGAACCGAAGGGTGCGGCCAGGGTCTTGCCCTTCAGGTCTTTGAACGATTTGATGTTGGCAGAGGTTCGAACCGCCATGGCTTCGACGTAGTCCAGCATGTTCAGAACCATGATGCCCTGGATCGGTAGGCCGCGGGTCACGCCGATGGCCGTGGGCGGATTGCCCAGACCGCCGAAATCGACCTGATTGGCGGCAATCGCGCGGAGCATGTCGCCCCCGCCGCCGACCTTGATGTATTTGACCTCGACGCCGGGCATTTCCTTTTGCACCAGCCCCAGGGCCTTGGTGACCAGTTGGGCGTTGACCAGGTTAAGGTATCCGACCGTCACCTTCTTCGGCGCTTCGGCCATGGCCGCCGACGTCAGGCCGGCGGAGACGGCAAGCGCCGTCAGCGTTTTCATTATCAGTTTCATCGGTAGATTCCTTTTTGCGTCCCTGTGTTCGGTTGTTTTGCCGGTTGTCTCCGTCCGGTTTTGTTTACGGCGCGCTTCTTTGGCGGCGCGTCCAAGGCATAAGCAATCGGCCGATCAGCCGCATGGCGAGGTCCAGCAACACGCCGGTCACGCCCAAAACGATCAACCCCATGATCACGACGTCACTAAGCAGGAATTTCGCGGCATCCCAGATCATCCACCCGATCCCCGCGGTCGCTGCGACGATCTCTGCCGCGACCAGGACGGTGTAGACGAAGCCCAAGGAAATGCGCATGCCGGTCAGGATGATCGGCCCGGCCCCCGGCAGATAGACCTGCCACAACAATTGGCGGCGCGTCGCACCCAGCGACCGTGCGGCCCGCACATAGATCGGGTCGATCTGCGTGACGGCCTGGATCGTGGCGATAATGATGCCGGGAAGGCCAGCCAGGAACAGAAGGGCCAGTTTCGATTCCTCGCCGATCCCCAGCCACATCACCAGCAGGGTATAGAGGCCGAGCGGCGGCAGCGGACGATAGAACTCGATCGCCGGGTTGAAGATCGCATTGGCGGATTTCGAAACGCCCATGAGAATGCCCAAGGGAATCCCGACCAGGCAGGCCAATCCGAAGCCCGCCATGATGCGATATAGGCTGACGCCGACGTGCTCTATCAGGGTCGATCCCTGATACCCCCGCGTCGCAACCTTGACGAAGGCTTTGAACACGGCGGCCGGATGGGGCAGGAACAGTTCGTTGGCAAGCCCGAACTCGGTCACGAAGAACCAGGCCGCGATCATGAAAGCGACGGATCCAGCCGTCAGCCATTGATAGCGGGTCGGTGGTTTCAACCAGGAGTTCCGTGCGGTCATGAGCGCTCCGTCGGTCGTGGTCGGTTCATGGCGGATCGCGCCGTCATTCGCTGACGCCCAGAATATCCATGATGGTCAGTGCATAGATTTTCGCGGCGGCGACGGATTTCGTGACCGAGATGCCTTCGTTCACCGGGGCCCATCCGTCTTCGCCCGGGCCGAAAGTCACGGCGTTCATCCCGGCTTCGCGGAACCGGATGGTGTCGTTGAAGGCATTCTTGCGATTGATCCGCGGCTCGTCGCCGAGCAGGCGGCGATAAGATTTGCGGATGGAAACGCAAGGTTGCTCGTCGGCGCCCACGGCCTTGGTCGCTTCGACGAACAACGATCCGGGGACCTGACGCGACGAGAACGAGACGGAATTCCGCCCACCCAGAACGCCGGCGATGACCCCGTCGATATCGCCCAGGATACTTTCCATGGTCATGCCGGGAACGATCCCGACGACGGCCAGGGTCAGGACGCAGTCATCTGGAGAGAATTGCATTTCACCGACCAGCCCGCCCCGAATGCGGACGACGGACAGGCATGGCGGGGTATTGCCCATCAACTCTGTCAGCTCGTGCGTAAACGTCATGTCGTTCAATTGGGGGATCAGCTCCGCCGCCAACGAGATCGCGTTGACGCCCGTGTCGGGCCGCCAGATGTGGGATTTCACGCCGGTCAGCGCGACTTCGATCAGGCAATGGCCGGAATTGGCGACCGAGATGTTCATGCCCCATTCCGGGCTTTCGCCGCCCCAGGCAGTCGGCTCGGCGGTGATCGAATAATCAGCTTTCAGGCCGACTTCCTGGCTCATGAAGATCGAGCCATGGGTGCCGTCCTTTTCTTCGTCGACGGTGTAGCAACAGATCAATTCGCCGTTGAACGACACGCCTTCCTCGATCAGGGCCTGCACGGCCAGGATCGACGCCGCCAGGTTGCCGCGCGTGTCCGATGTGCCGCGGGCATACAGCCAATCGCCATGGCGGGTGGCGTTGAACGGGTCACCGCCGCACTTGTCCCATTTTTCCGGCTCGACCGCTGGATAGGTGTCCAGGTGGTCGTTGATCATCAGGCTGGGGCCGTCACCGGCGCCGGGCAGGCGCCCGACAATGTTCGGCCGGTGCGGCATGGATTCATGTTTTTCGACGCTCATGCCCAAGGCCTCGAGCTTGCCCGCGATCAAAAGCGCGATGGCTTCTTCCTCGCCCGACGGCACATCCGGATCCAGTGGGTTGCCCGAACGGGGCTGGCCGGTGCGGACCATTTCCGTGGTCAATGCCTGCCAACGGTCCTCGGTAATGCGGGCGAGCACGCGGGATTCCAGGGTCGAGAGATCAGATGCGCCGGTTTGGTCCATGTCATTTCCTAATCACGGTCGGATGGCCACCCTGGGCGGGCGGTGCGGTCAAGTGATCGGGAAATTGCAGGCAATGTGCCAATAGGGCCGAAAATCGACCCTAGGTTGGCGAAAAGGGGCGCGGTGGCATTTAATACGCTGAATATGCTGACATATTTTTTGCACGATCGGGGCCCTGAAGGAGCCGATCGCAGGGGTAAATTTTTACCCCGCAGCGGAACAATGGATGAAATATGGGCACTGTGCCGGCACCTGCCGTAGTGTCGGGCAACCTTTGGATCAGTTCCGCCAGAACCAGCGCGTCAGCAGGATGATGACGGTGAATAGCTCCAATCGGCCCAACAACATGCCGATGGACATCAGCCATTTCGCCCCGTCGTGCAGTTGGGCGAAGGTCGTGGCCGGGCCGGTTTCGCCCAGGGCTGGGCCGACGTTGGCGATTGCCGTCGCCGCCGAGGAAAAAGCGGTCACGAAGTCCAGGCCTAGGAAGCCCAGGCCCAGGGACAGGATCGTGAAGCACAAGAACCAGACGAAGAAGAACGACAGAACCGAGATGATGACGTCGTCGGAAATCGGCTGCTTGTTGTAGTAGGGGATGAACACTCCGTGCGGATGCAACAGATGCCTAAGCTGCGTTCGGCAGGCGGCGTACAAGATCTGAAACCGGAAGACCTTGATCCCGCAGGTCGTGGATCCGGCGCAGCCGCCGATGAAC
>CAXGUG010000040.1:0-29535 GCA_964012715.1 uncultured Rhodospirillaceae bacterium
GCGCATATCGTTCCGGAATGGTACTTCCTGCCGTTCTACGCGATCCTCCGGGCGTTCACGAACGACTTCATCCTGTATTGGCCGGTTGCCTGGCTGATGACGGCGAAGTTGGCGGGCGTGATCGCGATGTTTGCGGCGGTGATCCTGCTGGCCCTGGTGCCCTGGCTCGACACGTCGAAGGTCCGCTCGGCCCGTTATCGGCCGATGTACAAGTGGTTCTTCTGGCTGTTCGTGCTGGACTGGATCGTGCTCGGCCTGGTCGGCGCGCATCCGGCGGAAGGTGTCTGGGTCGTTCTGGGCCAGATTTCCACGGCCTACTATTTCGGCCACCTGCTGGTGATCCTGCCCATCCTGGGCATCATCGAACGCCCGAAAGCCCTGCCGGAAAGCATTTCGGCTTCGGTCACGCAGCCCGCGGAGTAAGGAACATGATGAAAGCTAACATCAAGACCGCCTTCGCGGCCCTCGTCACCGCCGCTGCCGTTTCGGTCACGGCCCTGGGCTCTGCCCCGGCCATGGCCTCCAGCAGCGCCCACAAACCGGCGGTGCAGGACTGGTCCTTCAAGGGCCTGTTCGGCACCTTCGACCGGGCTTCGGTCCAGCGTGGGTACAAGGTGTACAAGGAAGTCTGCGCCGCCTGCCATTCGCTGAACTTGATCAAGTTCCGCAACCTGCAGGACATCGGTTTCTCGGAAGCCCAGGCCAAGGCCTTGGCCGCCGAGTATGAAATCCAGGACGGCCCCAACGACGACGGTGAGATGTTCACCCGCAAGCGTCTGCTGTCCGACCCGATGCCGGCGCCGTTCCCGAACGACAAAGCCGCTGCCGCCGCCAACGGCGGTAAGGCTCCGCCGGATCTGTCGCTGATCACCAAGGCGCGCGCCCAGGGCGGCGATTCGGTGATCAAGGTTTCGATGAAGAACCCGGGCGGGTTCACCATCGGCGCCGACTACGTCTACGCGCTGCTGACCGGCTACGGCCACGCCCCCGAGGGCGTCGAAGTGCCGGACGGCGGGAACTACAACCCGTACTTCCCGGGCGGCATCATCGCCATGGCGGCACCGCTGGCCGAAGATGGGGTCGAGTTCTCCGACGGCACCAAGGCCACGGTGCAGCAGATGGCGCATGACGTCAGCATGTTCCTGGCCTGGACGGCGGAACCCGAGCTCGAAGCGCGCAAGCGCCTGGGCATCAAGGTGATGCTGTTCCTGCTGGTGCTGACCGGGCTGCTCTACGCCCTGAAGCGCAAGATCTGGAGCGACATCCACTAAGGATTTCACCAAAGACCTGAATTGAGAAAGGCCCCGGAATTTTCCGGGGCCTTTTTCTTTGCGCGGAAATCACGGACACGCAGTCGCCATCAGCGGCCCAAGAAATCCTCGACAAACCCTCGGATCACGCCGTCCAGGTTCGCATCCTCGGGGCAGCCGAGGGCCTTGGCCTTGGTTGCGTCCATCTTGAGCGGCCAGGAGCCGCAGATGGCTTCGACCGCCGGGTCGCGCTGGCGGGTGATGAGGCCGAGCTTGATGCCTTCGTCCAGGGCCACCCGTTCCAGGGCATCGATCATTTCGGCCACGGCGTAGGCCTTGTTGGGCAGGGCGACGGTGCGGTCGGCGCCGATCGCCACCCCGTCGGCGTCATGGACGGCCAGGAAGCCCTGCACCGCCGACCGATAGCCCAGCAGCATCATGTAGAAGCCGTCATGCACCGGCAGGACGTGCTCCTTCCCCTGCAGCGGCTCGCGGAAGATACCCGAGGCCCAGCCCGAAGCCGCCGCGTTGGGCACGCCCGGGCGGATCACGATGGTCGGCAGGCGCACCGTCCGACCGTCGATGAAGCCCTTGCGGGTGTAGTCGTTGATCGCCAGCTCGCCGAAGGCCTTGGTCATGCCATAGGTCGTTTCCGGCGTATGGCGGGTCAAGTCATCGACCTCTTTCGGCAGGTCGGCGCCGCCGAACACGGCCAGGGACGACGAAAACACCAGACGCGGCGTGCCTTCGCGGGCGCGCGCGGCCTCCAGGATATTCAGACCGCCCTGCAGGTTGACCCGCATGGCCATGTCGAAATCCTTCTCGCCGCCCGCCGACACGACCGAGGCCAGATGGAAGACCGAGATATCGTCGCGGTCGACCAGGCCCGCGACCGTCTCCTTGTCGGAGATATCCCCCGCCACGGTCGAGACTCGCTTGTCGGCCCAGGCATAGGGCGTGACCGGAACCAGGGTATCGAACAGCTGGATGTCGTCGACCTCCGCCATTTTGCCGTCGGGGCCGCGCAACTCGCCCTTGGCCAGGATCGCACGGGCGATCATCTGGCCCAGGAAGCCGCAGCCGCCGGTGATCAGGACCTTCATGAGATCAGAGCCTCTCGTCTATCAGACGGGTCATTCCCGTATCGGCTCTAGCCCGCTTGCCGCGATGACGCGCTGGACGCTGGGCCGCTGCTCGACCCGTTTGGCCAACTCCCAGAGTTCCGGGAAGGCCTCGTTGGTTTTCGGCTCGACCCGCAGCCCCCAACGGGCGTGAACCCAGGCAAGCGCGTCGGCGCAGGTCATCTTGTCACCAACCAGCCAGCCGCTGCCTTCCTTGGCCCAGTTGTTCGTCCGCTCCATCGCGGCGAGCCAGTTTTGGCGACCTTTTTCCGACAAGGCGGCCTGGACCGTTTCATCGTCGTGCCAACGGAACGGACGCAGGTAGAAAGCGAACCCCAGCGGATGCTGCTGCGACGCCATGAAGTTCAGGCACATCAGCATCTTGCCGTATTCCCAGCTGTCGGGCGGCGGGGCAAGGTCGGATTTATATTTGTTGGCGGCCCAAACCGCGATCGCGACGCTTTCGGTCAGCAGATCGCCGTCTTCGTTGATCAGGGACGGCACCTGGTTGCGCGGATTGATCTTGCGGTATTCCTCGGAATACAGCGTGTCGTCGTCAACGATCACCGCTTCATAATCGGCGCCGGAATCTTCGAGGACGATATAGGGCAACATGGCGCAGGAGCCAGGGCGGTAGTAGAGCTTAATCATGATGTTTCCTGAAATTGGTCAATTTCGGTTCGGCACGGACGTGCCTTTGGCGGGATCATAACCTACATGAGGATCATCGCACATATCGTCGTCGATCCGAAATCATCTCAGGGCCATGACCTCTGTGAAGATCACGCCCGCTCGGGGTAAAGCCCCATAAGCCCTTCTGCCGAGGCCGGGGCCACGCCGCGCTCGGTGATCAGGCCGGTCACCAGCCGCGCCGGGGTGACGTCGAAGGCATAGTTCGCGGCGGGCGAGCCGTCGGGCGTGATCGTGACGGTCACGATCTCTCCCCCGTCCGTGCGGCCGGTCATGCGGGTCACCTCGTCGGCGGACCGCTGCTCGATCGGAATGTGATGGACGCCTTCATGAAGGGTCCAATCAATGGTCGGGCCCGGCAGGGCGACATAGAAAGGCACGTTGTTGTCATGCGCCGCCAAGGCCTTCAGATAGGTCCCGATCTTATTGCAGACGTCGCCATGGGCAGTCGTCCGGTCGGTCCCGGTGATGCATAGATCGACCATACCGTGCTGCATCAGGTGGCCCCCCGTATTGTCGGCGATCACCGTATGCGGCACGCCGTGGCGGCCCAGCTCCCACGCGGTCAAGCTGGCGCCTTGGTTGCGGGGCCGGGTCTCGTCCACCCAGACATGCACATCGATGCCGGCATCATGCGCCTTGTAGATCGGGGCCAGGGCCGTGCCCCAGTCCACCGTGGCCAGCCACCCGGCATTGCAATGGGTCAGAACATTGACCGGACGCACCTTGCCATGGCGGGCCCAGATTTCCGCGATCAACGGCATCCCATGATCGCCGATGGCGGAACAGATGGCGACGTCCTCGTCGGCGATCTCGGCAGCGCGGGCATAGGCCGCCTTCGCTCGTGCATCCGCGCCCAGGGGGGCCAACAGCGCCTTCATCTCATCCAAGGCCCAGCGCAGGTTGACCGCCGTCGGGCGGGTCGCCAACAGATCGTCATAGGCGCGGGCAAGCCCGGCGTCCGATGCATCGTCCTTCATCGCCAGGGCCATACCATAGGCCGCCGTGGCGCCGATCAAGGGCGCGCCACGCACCCACATATCGGCAATGGCACGCGCCGCGTCGGCCATCGTTTCCAGACGCAAGGTGACGAATTCAAAAGGCAGTTTGGTCTGGTCGATGATCATCACCGCTTGGCCGTCCTCGGCCAGCCAGATGGTGCGGTACGGGGTGCCGTCGACTTTCATGGTTGGGAAATCTCCGTCAAACGTCAGCTAGGCATTCGGCAATGCAGATATCGCGGGTGCAGCCACCGTCCAGGGCGGCGCGCGCGGCGCTGTAGCCGGGGGAATCATAGAAACCTTCGGCGACCTGCCAATTCGGCAGTTCAGCCAGGGCGACGCGCGGCTGCTGAAAGCCCTCCAGGCTTTCGACCCGCCCACCCCGAACAAGGTATCGCCCACCGGCGGCGACCATGGCCGGACCTGCCTTTTCCACATAGGCAGCCATCTTGTCCGGATCGTGGATCGTCATATGCCCGCCGATCCACAACACCACCGGCCCGGCGGTATCGCCGCGCGGCTCCGGGTTTTCCAGGCCTTCGACCAGGGACAAATCCCGCTCGACCGCGCTTTCCGGAATATGGGAATGGGCGTCCTGATAGGCATCGCCGTGATAACAGGCCAAGGCCGCATCCATGCTGTCGAAGCGGATGACCGTGATCCGCGCCTGCTCCCAGCCTTCCAGCGACTTGACCCGCCCGCCCCGGGTCAGGAACGTCCCCCCCGCCGCGGTGATCGCCGGACCGGCCTTTGCCGCATAGGCTTTGAAACTTTCAGGATCGTGAATCTGGATACGTTGGCTGACCCAATAAGCAAAGGCCATGGTGATCCTCCCCGGATCGATATGATTACGAGAGAACCCGGCCGGCAACCGCCGACAGCTTGGCGACCATCTCGGGATCGCGGGCGTCGGGGGCCGTGATGATCGCGGATTCCAGGGCCTGATGACAGCCGTGCGAGCAGGTCTCGGCCCGGCCCGCCAGCTTGGGCGCGACCTGTTTGACCAGGGTCCGGCCCTTGTCGGCGTTTTCCAACAGGACCTTGATGATCGCGTCGACCGTCACGTGGTCGTGGTCGGGATGCCAGCAGTCGTAGTCGGTAACCATGGCGACGGTGGCGTAGCACATCTCCGCCTCGCGGGCCAATTTGGCCTCGGGCATGTTGGTCATTCCGATAACGTCACAACCCCAACTACGATAGAGGTTACTTTCCGCCAGGGTCGAGAACTGCGGCCCTTCCATGGCCAGGTAAGTACCGCCGCGAACGACGTCGATCCCCACTTCCTTGCAGGATTCCTCCAACGCATCGCCCAGCCGCCGGCAGACGGGGTGCCCCAGGGCGACATGCGCCACCAACCCGGGGCCGAAGAACGACTTCTCCCGGGCGATGGTGCGGTCGATGAACTGATCGACGATGACGAAGGTGCCGGGCGGCAGTTCTTCCTTCAACGAGCCGCAGGCGGAGACAGACAAAATCTCCGTCACCCCGGCGCGCTTCAGCGCATCGATATTGGCGCGATAGTTGACGGCGCTGGGCGGGATGCGGTGCCCCCGCCCATGGCGCGGCAGAAAGACCATTTTCTGCCCGGCCAGTTCGCCGAACAAAAGCTGGTCCGACGGCTCCCCGAACGGTGAGGCGACGGCCTCCCAGCGGGTGTTTTCCAATCCGTCGATGTCGTAAATGCCGCTGCCGCCGATGATACCGATAACCGGCGGCGTTCCCGTTTCCGTCATAGTGCTTTTATCCAGTCAGGTTTTCGTCGAACAGGCGGAAGGTCCGCACGCTGGCGACTTGCGCCGCGTGGGGGTTAAACGATCCGCGCATATCGCAGTGGAAGCCGTGATCGGCGTCGTAGATGTAAACCGGGCATTCCGGATGGGCCTTGGCGATCTGATCGACGTCGGTCAGGGGGATGCCCTGATCGTGTTCGCCGAAATGCAGGATCGTCGGGCAATTCGGCTGCTCGTCGACATAAGGCAGGATGCCGCCGCCGTAGTAGCAGCTGGCGGCCTGGAAATCCAAACGGCAGGCCGAGGCCCAGGTCACGACCCCGCCCCAGCAGTAGCCGGTGATGGCGACCTTGCCCGCTTCCGCCGCGACCTTACGGGCGGCTTCGACGTCCAACAGGACGTTGTCGAAATTGGCATTGCCGTTGTCTTTCATGACCCGGCCACGGGCGATGTCGTCGGGGGTGTAGCCGACTTCGAAGCCTTTTTCGAAGCGGTCGTACAACGCCGGGGCAACGGCCAGATATCCCAGATCCGCAAAGCGGTCGCACAGGTCGCGAATGTGTTCGTTGACGCCGAAGATTTCCATGATGACGACGATGCCGCCCTTGGGCGCGCCCTTCGGATCGGCCCGGTAGCCGTGCAATTGGAAGCCGTCGGCGGCGGTCAGCGTGATGTCCTTACCCATAATTTCCTCCCCTAGCATTGGGTTCTGTCCGTTGGGGCTAAACCTACCCCAGCCGCCCCCGACGCAAAAGGGAGGATTGCCGACGTCAGATCACGAACCTAAGAACAGGTTCGTGGCAAGGCCAACGCGGCATTTACCTCAGAGAATTCGGATATTCGCGATCACCGCCGGGCCATCACGACGATTTCGAATCAAGGATAAATTTGATTTTCAGCGCATTCAGCGCTTCTTGGATAGGAATGAAGAGGTTCAGACTTTGCGATTCGGCCGGCAGAATAGTGGCGACGCTGATGCCGATCACATTGCCGTTTTGGTCAAGCAACGGCCCGCCACTATTCCCCGGAGAAATAGCCGCATCGGCCTGGATATAAACCAAACCGTCTTTCCGATATTTCCGAACGCCGCTAACGACACCCGATGTCACCGTTGATTTGAGTCCTTCCAAAATCGGTGTCCCCACCGCATAAACTTTTTCAAGGCGTTGGGGCTCGCTCAGCCGTATCGCCAAAGCATTTGGAAGACGCAAATCGACTTTGACCAATGCGACATCTCGAACGGCATCCCGCCGTTCGACGGTCCCGCTCAGTTCAATGCCATTGCTCAAGACAACTGCGACATTTTGGGCTTTTCCGACAACATGCTCGTTTGTGAGGATCGTCCCGAACGGCGACACGACAAAACCAGACCCATGCCCAAATCCGCTGCGCACGGTAACCACCGCAGGCAAAATTCCGTCGATATCTTTTTCGATTGAACGGCGCCGCGGCTTTACACCCGTGATGACCAGCTCACCGCCGGTAAACGTATCGCCCTCTTCGACCTTTCGAACCGCAATATCGACGAATTTTTGATTCGCAACTATTTGTTCGGCGGCCGCAGCGAACGAATTATGAAGCGCCAGGATTACACCGTCTCTTTTCGCCGTTTTTTGTTGCGCGTAGCCGTTTGTTTTGAATTTCAGGACTTCGCGTTTCAGCAAATTTGAATAAATGCTCCATTCGACGGAGAGGAACATTTCGCCGCTGTACTGATCAAGCGGCCGACCGTCCCACCAATGGTGCAATTCGCAAAAATTGCCTTTTATTTCAATAATCCGCCCGCCAATTCGATACTCAGCCGACGACACTTCCTTAGATTGATCAAACAAATCCTGAGGATTGCCAGCAACGTTAACCCCTTGTTGCGCCAGAGTATTATAGAACACCTCGCCTAGCTCAGTGCTCCAATTGCCGAGGAATGAACTCCCCGCCCCCCATTCAATCGTTGATTCGCCTTGATGGTGAAGGTTGCAGAGTCCGCTTTCGACTCCTTCGACACCGCCCGCAGGAAAATTGGCAATCGTAGTTCCGCGTCGAATATTGGCGACGACCTTGGTTAGCGCAAAGGACGCTTGGTCCTGCACCGGAGTGTCGAGTTTCACTATGTCATTTGAACTGACTTTCGGCAGTTCCATCGTGCCTGTCGTGTTGCAAGCCGAAACCGACAAGAACAGACCCAAAACACATAGAATCCCACGTTTCATTCAACACACCTTTTGATTGCATCTCACCAACAAGTTCGAAGCAAGAGTATACACAGCACTTAAGTGCTGTCTCAACGTGGTGGTTGAAATATATCGCCTTGCCTCCCCTCCTGATTTCGTACGAGAGAGGAAAAGCGGCCGGGGATGCCTGCCTACACGTTGAAGCGGAACAGCATCACGTCGCCGTCGTGGACCACGTATTCGCGGCCTTCCTGGCGCATCTTGCCCGCATCCTTGGCGCCGTGTTCACCGCCCAGGGATACATAATCCTCATAGGCGATGGTTTCGGCGGCGATGAAGCCGCGTTCGAAATCGCCGTGGATCACCCCGGCGGCCTGCGGCGCCTTGGTTCCCTTATGGATGGTCCAAGCACGGGTTTCCTTTGGGCCGGCAGTGAAATAGGTGATCAGGCCCAACAGGTCGTATCCGGCGCGGATCACGCGGGCCAGGCCCGTTTCTTCCAGGCCCAGGCTGTCCAGGAATTCCTTTTTGTCGGCTTCGTCGTCGAGCATCGAAACCTCGGCCTCGATGGCGGCTGAAATCACCACCGTGCCCGCCCCCTGGGCCGCCGCCATTTCGGCGACCTTTTCGGAAAACGCATTGCCCGTGGCGGCAGAGCCTTCGTCGACGTTGCAGACGTATAGCACCGGCTTCGCCGTCAGCAATTGAAGCATGCGGAAGGCCTTGCCCTCGCCGTCCTTCAACTCCAGCTTGCGGGCCGGCTGGCCGTCGCGCAGCAGGTCCAGGCAGCGGTTGATGACCGCCAATTGGATCGCGGCCTCCTTGTCCTGGCCGCGCGCCTTCTTGGTCAGCGGATCAACCCGCTTCTCCAGGCTTTCCAGGTCGGCCAGCATCAATTCGGTTTCGACCGTTTCCGCATCGCGCACGGGATCGACGCCGCCTTCGACGTGGGTGACGTTTTCGTCCTCGAAGCAGCGCAAGACGTGGCAGATGGCCTCGACCTCGCGGATGTTGGCCAGGAACTGGTTGCCTAGGCCTTCGCCCTTGCTGGCGCCACGGACCAGGCCCGCGATATCCACGAACTCAAGCTGCGTCGGCAGAATATTGGCGGACTTGGCAATGGCCGCGATTTTGTCCAGACGCGGATCGGGCACGGAAACTCGGCCCGTATTCGGCTCGATGGTGCAGAAAGGGAAATTGGCGGCTTCGGCCTTGGCCGTTGCCGTCAGGGCATTGAAAAGCGTGGATTTACCGACGTTGGGCAAGCCCACGATACCGCAATTGAACCCCATTTCAGTCCTTCTTTCCCTTCACATCGGCCGTTTCATCGGGCCGTTTCGCATTGGGCCGGGGCGGCTTTACAGCAATGGCGACACGGTTCTGAAACCCCGCATCGTCCCCGGCAATCAGACGGTCGACCCCGTCGGCGATACCGTCCAGCAACGGCTCCAACCAGGTTCGGTCTTCTTTCGAAAAATCCTTGAGGACATGGCCGACGACCCTGTCCTTGTCGCCCGGATGACCGACACCGATCCGCACGCGGCGGAATTCGGGGCCGATATGGGCTTGAATGTTGCGCAGGCCGTTATGGCCCGCATGGCCCCCGCCTTTTTTGACCCGAAGCTTGCCCGCCGCCAGATCGAGTTCGTCATGGAACACGATCAGGTCGGCGGGTTTAAGCTTGTAGAACGTCATGACCGCCTGAACGGAGCGGCCGGACTCGTTCATATAAGTCTGAGGCTTCAGCAGCAGGACTTTCTCGCCATCGATCACGCCTTCGGCGAGTTCGCCCTGATACTTGTTGCGGAAGGGGCCCAGCCGCCAACGGCCGTGGATTGCATCCACGGCCATGAAACCGACATTGTGTCGATTGTCGCGGTAGGACGGGCCCGGGTTACCGAGCCCAACCAGAAGCAGCATGGAACGCCCTCCCTGGAACCGATCCGCCAGGAACCGATTCTGACGAGAGGATTACTCCTCGCCGCCTTCCTCTTCGCCTTCTTCGCCTTCACCTTCGGCTTCTTCGGCTTCTTCCTTCACCACGGTCGGCGCGGCGATGGTGAGAAGCACGAAATCACGATCGGTGATGGTCGGCTTAACGTCGGCGGGCAGGCCGGCGTCGGAAATACGCACGGCGTCGCCGATGTCCAAGCCGTCCAGGGAAATGGTGATCATTTCCGGAATGGCTTCGGGCTGGCAGCGAACTTCCACTTCGTGACGGACGATGTTCAACACGCCGCCCCGCTTCAGGCCGCGGCAAGCATCTTCGCCTTCGACGTGAACCGGGATCATGACGGTGATCCGCGTGCCCTTGCTCAGGCGCATGAAATCGACATGCAGCGGAACGTCGGTGACCGGGTGGAACTGGACGTCACGCGGCAGAACGCGGTGCGTATCGCTGCCGACCTTGAGGTCCAGGATATGAGAAAAGAAGCTCGGGCCGTGCAAATGACGCGTCAGCTCGATGGGTTCGACGGAAACCAGGATCGGATCTTTGTGATCCCCGTAGATCACGGCCGGAACGCGGCCGGATCGGCGGGTTGCGCGGGCTGCCCCCTTGCCTGCCCGATCGCGGGGTTCCGCCGTCATGGTGTTACCAGACATGGCATAACTCCGTATCAGTTTAAAAAGCCCCGGCCTCCAGGGGTGCCGGCGGCAAACAAAAAATGCCCCGAAGGGCGCGCATACATAGCCCCGGCGACCGTCCAGGTCAACCGAATTGGGTACGGCGCGCGCTCCCGGAGCCGCCAGGATTACTGGGCGGTCCAGCCCCCGTCGATCATCAGGGACGAGCCGGTCACCAACGAAGACGCATCCGATGCCAGGAACACAACCCCGCCCATCAGATCCTCGACCTGGCCCAAACGCCCCAGGGCGATCCGTGACATCACGAATTCGACGAATTCCGGGTCGCTTAGGAAGCCTTCGGTCATCGGCGTTTCGATGAAGGTCGGGCAGATGGTGTTGACCCGAATGCCATGCGCGCCCAATTCCCAGGCCATGGCCTTGGTCGCCCCTTCGATCGCGTGCTTGGTGGCGCAGTAGACAGTCCGCTTCGGCCCGCCGACATGGCCCATCTGCGACGATACGTTGATGATCGAGCCCGGCAATTCCGCCTCGATCAAGCCTTTGACCACCGCCTGGGCGACGAACAGGGCCGCCCGCACGTTCAGGTCCGCGATGGCGTCGTAATCATCCTCGGTCAGTTCCAGGATCGTCTGCGGGCGATTGCCGCCGGCGTTGTTGAACAACACCTGGAACGGCCCGCGGGCCGCGATCTCGGCCCGGACCTTGGCCGTATCGGTAACGTCCAGAACCAGGGCCTCGGCCTTCTGCCCTCGGGCGCGGATGGCCTCGGCGGCGGCTTCGACCTCGGCCGCCGAGCGGGCGCAGAGGGTCACCTCCGCCCCGGCGTCGGCCAGGGCGGCAGCGGCGGCAAGACCGATACCGCGACCGGCGCCGGTGACCAGGGCCTTGCGGCCATCCAAACGAAACGAGGGCGAAACAGGCAGTTCCATGGTGGGTCTGTGCTTTCCTTATTGCTCCGCCTAACGTTTGGCGACGACACCATAGGGCGGAATGTTGGCGCGGCCATAGCGGCGCACGCGGATATTGGCCTGCTCCCCATGCCCGGCGAAGCCCTCGATGGCGCACAGCCGGGAACAATAGCCGCCGATCATGGCCGAGGCCTCGTCGGTCAACACCCGTTGATAGGTGCAGGTCTTCATGAACTTGCCGACCCACAGCCCGCCGGTATAGCGGGCCGCCGTCTTGGTCGGCAGGGTGTGGTTGGTGCCGATCACCTTGTCCCCGAACGAGACGTTGGTGCGCGGTCCCAGGAACAATGCGCCGTAATTGGTCATGTTGTTAAGGAAATAATCGGGGTCCTCGGTCATGACCTGAACGTGCTCATAGGCCAAACGGTCCGCTTCCTCGACCATTTCATCGACGCTGTCGCAAACGATCACCTGACCGTAATCGCGCCAGGCCTGGGCCGCGATGTCCGCCGTCGGCAGAATGCCCAGTTGGCGATCGACCTCGGCCATGGTGGCTTCGGCCAGGGCCATGGAGTTGGTCAACAAGGTCGCGGGCGAGGTCGGCCCGTGTTCCGCCTGCCCCAACAGGTCGACGGCGCAGATCTCCGCATCGACCGTCTCGTCCGCGATGATCAGGGTTTCCGTCGGCCCCGCGAACAGATCGATCCCGACCCGCCCGAACAACTGACGCTTGGCCTCGGCCACGAACATATTGCCGGGCCCGACCAGCATGTCGACGCCCTTGACCGTTTCCGTGCCTAGGGCCATCGCGCCGACGGCCTGCACCCCGCCAAGAACCAGAATTTCATCGGCCCCGGCCAGATGCATGGCGGCGACGATCGCCGGGTGCGGCTTGCCCGCCTGGGGCGGAGCCGAGGCGACGATGTGTTTGACCCCGGCGACCCGCGCGGTGACGACGCTCATATGGGCCGAAGCGACCAACGGATACTTGCCGCCGGGCACATAGCAGCCGACCGAATTGACCGGCACGTTGCGATGGCCGAGCACGATCCCCGGCAAGGTCTCGACCTCAAGGTCTTGCAGGCATTCCTTTTGCTTCTCGGCGAAGTTGCGGACCTGGGCCTGGGCGAATTTGATGTCATCCAGGTCGTCCGGCGAGACCTGGGCCATGGCCTGCTCGATCTCTTCCTCGCTCAGGCGGAAGTCGTCGCGGGCCAGACCGTCGAACTTTTCGGCCAGTTCGCGGACGGCGGCATCGCCCCGCGTTTCGATGGCGGACAGGATATCTTCGACCGTACGACGCACTTGGGCGTCGGCTTCGGCCACGTCTTCGGCGCTTTTGCCGCGTTTCAGGTAGGTGATCATGGATGTGCCTCGAACAGCTTTTATGGATTGCCGCCCATTAGAGCAAAGGGCCGCTCGAGACAAAAGAGGCTTGGAAGGAACCTTAGTTGAACAGCGAGGAGACCGAGCTTTCTTCGGAAATCCGGCGCATGGCCTCGGCGATCAGCGGCGCCACGGTCAACTGTTCAATATTGTGGGCCACGCGAACAGCCTCGGTCGCCATGATGCTGTCGGTGATGCACAGGCGATCCAGCGGCGACGAGGAAACGCGGGCCACGGCCCCGCCCGACAGCACGCCATGCGTGACATAGGCGGACACGGCGGAAGCCCCCTGCTCCATCAACGCCACGGCGGCGTTGCACAGGGTTCCGGCGCTGTCGACGATATCGTCGACCAGAATGCATTTGCGGCCTTCGACCTCGCCGATGATGTTCATCACCTCGGACACACCGGCCCGTTCGCGGCGTTTGTCGATGATCGCGAGGTCACCGTCCAGACGCTTCGCCAGGGCGCGGGCGCGAACCACGCCACCCACGTCCGGCGACACGATGCACAGGTCGGCGCCGTTTTCACGATCCTGAATGTCCTTGGCCAAAACCGGCTCGGCATACAGGTTATCGGTCGGAATATCGAAGAAGCCCTGAATCTGACCGGCATGCAGGTCCATGGTCAGGACGCGGTCGGCGCCGGCTTCGGTAATCAAGTTGGCGACCAGTTTGGCCGAGATCGGCGTGCGCGGACCGGACTTGCGATCTTGGCGGGCATATCCGAAATAAGGGATCACCGCGGTCACGCGGCGGGCGGAGCCGCGCCGCAGAGCGTCCAGCGTCACCAGCAATTCCATCAGGTTGTCGTTCGCCGGGAAAGACGTGGACTGAATGACGAAGACATCCTCGCCGCGCACGTTTTCCTGAATTTCGACGAAGACTTCCATATCGGAGAACCGGCGAATGCTGGCCTTGGTCAGCGGCAGGTTCAAATAGGCGGAAATGGCTTCCGCAAGCGGCCGATTGGAATTACAGGCAAGAATCTTCATGGCTGTGCACTCTCGTTTTGCGTCCGAAGGCGGAGCAAAACCACCCCTGGAAATGCCCGGTGCCGAGCGCCGACATTGGCGTTTCCCCCAACCGGCGCGCGGACTTTAACAATGCCGGTCCCACCTGTAAACGATCTTTCATACTTGTTATTTTTCAAGGAATTAGAAGCCTACCGCGTAGGAGGCGGAATGGCTTCGCCGGGCTGCCAGGGGAGACTCTTGGTTTGGTCAGGGTCTTTGTCTTTCTCCCCAGGGGCGGCATCCGACGGCAATCGGCGGGCGAATGCGCGGGCCTTGTCGCCCAGCACGCGCTGAATCCCGACGACGGCCCCCATGGCGACATTGACCGCCGTGTCGCCCCAGTTTTCATCCAACGATCCGGCGGTGACCGTGCTGCGCTGTTCGGCGCTGCCCAGCGCTTTGCCCGCCATATCTTCGACCGACCAAACGATCCGTGCATCCTGTTTGCCGTCCTTGGGTTCGGACATCACGACCAATCCCCGCACCAGGAACTTGGCCTGACGCGCATCATCGGTCACGTTCTGATCCCGGGCCCGCAGCACGCGCTTCAGGGCCTCGCTCAACAGACGATTGCCGTTACCGGGCGCGCCTGCGACCTCGGCGACGAGGAACGAATTAACACTGCCGTCGGTCAAATCCGGCGGACCGCCCAGGGTCGGCGGCTTGAAGGTATCGTCGACCACTTGTTCGCCACCCGCGTCTTCAGGCCCCAGCACGCTTTTCGCTTCCGGTTTGCTTGCCGCGTCAGCGCTCCCGGCGCCATCGCGCGCGGCGACCAAGGCCTGATGCGCGGTCATTTCGGCAGGTGCTTGGCTGTTAACCGGTGCTTCCGGAGGCACCAGATGGTCCTCCATCTTGGCGATCACCCGCTTGCCCGGTATGGGCAGGTCGCTGCCGTCCAAATGATCGGGCAAACCTAAACCACCGCCCTGCGCGACCATGCGTTCGTGCTCTTCCCAGGCCCCGATGACTTCGTGAATGCCATCGACGGCGGCAGCTGCGATCAGACGCGCCGTCGGCATCCATTGCGTATCGAAAGTGCCGGAGGGCACTGTGTTGTCCTGTTCGGCCTTGCCGATCTCCGTGCCGTCAGGGCGGGTCAGCCGCCACGTCACCCGCACACCCTGCCGTCCTTGAACCGAGGGCGAGACCTTCATTTCACCCAGCAGCACATACTTCGCTTGCTCCCGATACCGGGTCAGGCGCGTGCCGCGCTTCTTCAATGCCTCGGCAATGGCGCGGGTCAGCGAGAAATCGCCGTCGCCGGGCGCGCCCTCGACCGGAAGGACGAAAATACCTTTGTCCGGCGCGGCTTCCTCCTGGGCCGGGGCAATCCCGGCCAAGATGGCGGCAACGCGGTGCGCCACGTCCTCGGCGACGCGGATGATCACCGTCGGTTCGCCGAATTCCCATTCGCCGCTGGTCGCGTCAACCGGCTGCTCCAGATCAGCCAGCAGATCGCCGTCTTTGTTCGACAACTGCCAGTGAATGGTGACAAAGGGGACGGCATTGGGATTGGGGTCGCGATGGGCCCGACCGTGCAGGATGTATTCCGAGGCATCAAACGGCGCCACCCCGGCAGGAAGCCCATAGGGCTCGAAGGAATCGACCGTGGTCCGGGCCAGCAGCTTCGACATGATCGGCGCGGTGCCTTCGACGGGATTGACCTGAATGCCCTTGGTAAAGGTGCCATGGACGATGGCTTCGCCGACGCTTTGTTCCTCGCCCGGGGCAAAAGCGCGGGGCGCTGCCGTGCAGGCGGCAAGCAACAGCGCCACCGCAAACACGATCCCCACCCCCGGTCGGATGAATTCCCGCAAAACCCGTTATCCCTTGGCTGTCGGCGCCACCAGGCCAGCCATCGCTCGCCAGACTTTTTTAGACGATGGCGCAGGTGACGAGAATCACCGCCAGCGCCACCAAGGTCAAGAACCCGAGGTACGGCATGACCGCCCTACTCCCCGGTCAAGGCGATCGCCGCCAGCGCCCGCCCATAGTCCGCTTCACCCCGGTGGGTGGTGCGGCGATAGCTGAAGAAACGGTCGGCATCGGGATAAGTATCCAAGCCGACGTCGTAGGTGCTGGCCAAGCCCAATCCCGCCAGGCGGTCCATGACGAAGCCACCCAGGTCGAACTGGTAGTGCCCGGCCCTGGCGCCTGGTGCGAAATACTTGTCGTGGTCGTCGTGCAAGACGGCAAAGGTATCCTTCATGTCCTGGCCCACTTCATAAGACGGCTGACGGATACAAGGGCCGAGCGCGGCGTGAATGTTCTCGCGGCGGGCGCCCTGGGCTTCCATCTGAGCAACGGTGTTTTCCAAAACCCCGCCCATGGCCCCGCGCCAGCCGGAATGGGCGGCGGCGACAATACCGGCAACGCCGTCGGCGAACAGAACCGGCGCGCAATCGGCGGTCATGATGCCAAGGGCCAGGCCTTGTTCGCGGCTGACCAGGGCGTCGGCCTTTTCCATTTCCTCACGCGGGCGCGGCGCATCGGCCAGCCAGACATGAGGCGAGTGAATTTGATGAACCAGGGCCAGCCGATCCTCGGCAAGCCCCAGGGCGGCCATGGCGCGGCGCTTGTTTTCCTGCACCCGCGCCGGATCGTCGCTCGACCCGGCACCACAGTTCAGGCCCGTAAAGATGCCTTCGCTGACCCCACCGCGGCGGGTAAAGAACGCATGGGTGACCCCGGCTTGCTCTACCAGGTTCGGGGCGCTGACGATGTCTACGGTTGCTGCCATGCCGTCTTGTACCTTGTTCTCACCCAGTTCTTCAAATCACCTATGCATCGAACCCGGGCGGCGCCGGCATGCCCGGGTGCTGTACGGCCAGGACGCGGAACAGATCGCCCATTCCGCCCTCGCCCGTACCTATAAGACGATCCAAGGCGGCCTGAATATCACCCCGCTGCCGCGCATCGGCCCGGGCGGCCAGGGATGCCGCCCGCTCACGAATGCCCAGGGCGGTCAGGAACGCCCCCTGCCCGACAGGCCCGAAGGTCGCCGCGCCTGCCTGAATGCATTGCGCGGCCAATTGCTGGAAATCCACATGGGCGGTCAGGTCGGCCACCCCAGGGTTGGCCAGAACGTCGGTATATTGATGATCCTGGACCGCCTGCAGCGTATCGCCCGGTGCACTGCGGTCGTGACCATAATCGACGATCAGCGCCGCGCCGCCCTGTTCCGCCAGACGCGACGCCAGAACCTGCGCCTGCCGCGCCCCGGCGGGGCAGATCTCGACCAGCGATCCGATAGGGGCGCCGTTCAACGGAGGCGGGATCATCGGCGTCGCGGATTGGATACCCGACAGGGTAAAGACGAAGGCCTCTGTCGTTTCGTCCCAGGTCACCAATCGCTCGCGCCAGCCGTCGGGATCGCGTTGGAACTGACGAACCGGCAAGGCGTCGAAGAATTCGTTGGCGAAGACGATGGCCGGCCCGGACGGGACTTGGCTCAGGCTGTCCCACCAGGCGACCGGAACATCAGGATGACCGACGGTAAGCGCGGTGGCCTGACGGTCGCGCAGGACCGGGCTGGTTTCCACCAGATGGACCCGCGCGGCCTGACGAAAGGCAGGAACCTGACCCGCCGCACGCAGGGCATCGGCCATTAAGGTGCCGCGCCCGGGGCCAAGTTCGATCAGTTGGATTTCCGACGGGCCGCCCAGGACCTGCCACTGCACCGCCGCCCACAGTCCCAGAAGTTCGCCGAACATCTGCGAGATTTCCGGCGCGGTGGTGAAGTCCCCCGCCCCGCCCAAGGGGTCGCGGGTGATGTAATAGCCGTATTGGGGATTGCCGAGGCATTCCTCCATGTACTGGGCAACGGTCAGCGGCCCTTCCAGGGCGATCCGGCGACTTAGGTGATCGCGCAGGTCCGACATCGGCCCCTTACGACGCCGCCTTGGGCCGCGACCGCCAGACCAGCCACAGGCCGAAGGCGATCATCGGCAGGCATAGCAATTGCCCCATGGTCGCCCCCTGGAACAGGAACCCCAGATAGGCATCGGGCTCGCGGAAGAATTCGGCGGTAGTTCGGGCCAGGCCGTAGCCGATGAAAAAGATCCCGGCCAGCAGACCGCCCCGCGCACGCAGCCCGGGCCGCCGCCACAACAAGGCCATGACGATGAACAGCAACACCCCTTCCAGCGCGGCTTCGTACAGCTGACTGGGATGGCGGGCGATGGGGCCGCCATGGGGAAAGACCATCGCCCAGGGAACATCGGCGGCGCGGCCGAACAACTCGCCGTTGACGAAGTTGGCCAACCTTCCGAAGAACAGGCCGATCGGCGCGGCGCAGCCCAGCATGTCAGCGAAATGGAACAGGGAGATATCCCGTTTACGACAGAACAGAATAGTCGCGACGCAGACACCGAGCAGCCCGCCGTGGAACGACATACCCCCCTGCCATAGGGTCAGGATGTGCAACGGATTTTCCAGATAGAACGCGGGCTTATAGAACAGGACAAAGCCGAGCCGCCCGCCCAGCACAACGCCGAGCGTCGCCCAGACTAGGAAATCATCGACCGCCAGGCGCGCAATGCCCGCGGGCGACTGGTCCGCCAGGCGCAGCATGTACCGCCAGCCCAGGATCAATCCGGCGATATAGGCCAGGGAATACCAGCGGATGGCGACCGGGCCGATCTCGACAGCGATCGGGTCGATGGCGGGAAACGCGAGAGCCATGGTCAATACCGCCTTTCGGTTATAGCGGGTCGGTCACTGCGGGACGTTACAGGTACGGATCGTCCGTATGCAGGAAGTCCTGTACGTAGCGGCGCACGCCTTCTTCCAACGGCGTGCCCGGATGGTCGTAGCCCGCGGCGCGGATGCGGTCCATGCGGGCTTCGGTGAAATACTGGTACTTGTCCCGGATGTCTTCGGGCGTGGGCACGAATTCGATCATCGGCTCCTTGCCCAGCGCCCGGTACACGGCGGCGGCCAGATCGGCGAAACTGCGCGCCTTGCCCGACCCGCAATTGAACACCCCGGCGGCCTCGGGATGGCCCAACAACCACATCACCATGTCGACGCAATCGCCGACCCAGACGAAATCGCGCAACTGCCCGCCGTCGGGGTAATTGGGGTTGTGGGATTTGAACAGGGTGCAGGCCTCGTCCCGAACGGCCTTCTCATAGACTTGCCGGGCGACCGATTGCATCCGGCCTTTGTGATATTCGTTGGGGCCGAACACGTTGAAGAACTTCAACCCGGCCCAGCCCGGCGGGGTCGGCGCACCCGCGGCGACCCGCTCTGCCACCCAGATGTCGAACTGCGCCTTGGACCAGCCGTACATGTTCAGCGGCTTCAGCGCCTTCAGCGCCGGGATCGCGTTGTCGTCGTCGAAGCCCAGCGAGCCGTCGCCATAGGTCGCCGCCGACGAGGCATAGACGAAAGGCACGCGCCGGGCCGTGCACCAATCCCACAATTGGCGGGACAACAGGATGTTGGCCTTGATGATCTTGACCAACTGCGTTTCCGTGGTTGCCGAGATCGCGCCCATGTGGACGACGCCGCGAATCCGCTCGGCGTTGTCGCCCAGGAATGCCGTCAGGTCTTCCGGCGCGACCGACTCGACGCTCTGCCGCTTGGCGATGTTGAGGGCCTTTTCCTCGCAATCGATTCGGTCGACTACGGCGACCGGGCCGCAGCCCGCCGCTTCCAGGCCGTGAACGATGTTCGATCCAATGAATCCGGCGCCGCCGGTGACGATAAACATGGCCTGCTTATAGGCTGGCCCAGCCCCCGGAGCAACCGGCCCCGTGCTTGCGTATTTCCGCCGGGAGGACCATATAGAAGGCATCGACAGCGTAACGCGAACCCAAGGAGTTTACGATGCAGACGTCCAACCGAATCCTCGACGATCTGGCCAAGGTGGCCAACGGCGCGGTGGCGACGCTCACCGGCATCAAGGGCGAAGTGGAAGCCATGGTCCGCCAACAGGTGGAACGCTTCCTGGCCGACGGCAACATGGTTCCGCGCGACGAATTCGAAGCCATGGCCGAAGTTGCCCGTAACGCCCGCGCCGCGCAGGAAAAGCTGGAAGCCCGAGTCGCCAAATTGGAAGAGACCCTGGCCGGAAAACCCGCGCCGAAAGCCACCAAACCCCGGTCGACCGCTCGCCGCACAGCCACCAAACCGGCCACGCGCAAGCCCGCGACGACCAAGCCCGAGGCCTAAACGACCCTCCATATATGGATTCGTTTCAAGGTATTGTGGCAACCGCACCGCCGGGGCCAAGGGGTTAACTACGGCTAATTCCTTCTAATTCCCGATTCTTCCACAAAATTTCACAGAATGGCCGTAATCGGCTATTGCGTGGGTGTTTGCGTTAAGGCAGGCTATCTCTTGTATCCAAGGGGGCCACAAATACCATATTTCGGGTACCTCCGAGATGTTGTGGAGCGTCCCATTGGCGACAAGCCTGGGGCGTCCGCTGGGCGCCGCCGGTCGAGCCACGAAGGAAGGAGCGGCCATGCCTGCACTCGATTTTGCCGTATCTACCCCAAAACATAATCCTTTGGACCTGATCGAACAGATCGTGGAAGGGAACGACTGGACTTTCGACCGACGAAGCGACCAGGAACTGGCCGTGCAAGTGCCGGGGACCTGGTGTGACTACAGCCTTTATTTCGCCTGGAACGACGAGATCGAGGCCATGCACTTCACCTGTGCCTTCGACATGCGCGTCCCGCAGGACCGGCGGATGCCGGTTTACGAACTGCTCGCCCGAGTGAACGAAAAACTCTGGCTGGGTCACTTCGGCATGTGGGATGACGAAGGCCTGCCGATGTTCCGCCACGTCCTGCCGATGCGCGCCGCCAACGGCCCGACCATGGGACAGATGGAAGACATCGTTGAAACGGCTTTGTTCGAATGCGAACGCTTTTACCCGGCGTTCCAATACGTGATCTGGGGCGGTCGCACCGCCGACGACGCCGTGGCTGCCGCCATGGTCGATACCGTCGGCGAAGCCTAAGCCGCCCGCACGACCGAACAGGAGTCCGCCGTGACCGCCAACCGTCCCTTATTGCTTGTCGGCGGCGGCAAGATGGGTAGCGCCCTAATGGCCGGGTGGATCGCCCGCGGCATCCCGGCAGCATCCATCGTCGTCGTTGAACCCAACCCCGATATCGCCGCTGCGCTGGCCGCTGATCATGGCGTGACCGCCGTGCCGGGCGACGATGCCCTGGCCGCCGATTTTTCCCCCGAGTTGGTAATGTTCGCCGTGAAGCCGCAGGTCATGGGCGCGGTCGCCCCGGCCTATCGCCGCTTCGCCGGGCCGAACACCGTGTTCCTGTCCATCGCGGCGGGAACGCCCATCGCGTTTTTCGAAGGCTGCCTGGGTGAGACGGCGGCGGTCGTCCGCGCCATGCCGAACACCCCCGCCGCCGTCGGCCGGGGGGTCAGCGGCCTGGCCGCCAACGCCCGCGTCACCGACGCCCAACAGAAATTGTGCAACGACCTGATGTCCGCCGTCGGTGCGGTCTATTGGGTCGATGACGAAGAGTTGCTGCATGCCGTGACCGGCCTGTCCGGCAGCGGCCCCGCCTATGTCTTTCATATGGTCGAATGCCTGGCCCGCGCCGGGCGCGAGGCGGGCCTGCCGGACGACATGGCGGACGCCCTGGCCCGCGCCACGGTGGAAGGTGCGGGAGAGCTGATGTTCCAATCAGCCGAGGTCACCCCGGACACCCTGCGCCGCAACGTGACCAGCCCCGGTGGGACCACGGCGGCGGGACTGACCGTGCTTATGGGGGGCGATCCGAACAAGGACGACCCGGCCATGGGGCCGCTCGGCGACCTGATGACGGAATGCGTCGCGGCCGCGACCCGGCGCTCGCGCGAGTTGGCGGAATAGCCCAAGAACCCGGCCTGGAAATTTCCGGACGGCTTCCCACATAATAAAGCGATACGGTAACGCCGACGCATCGGGAGCAACGCCATGGCCAAACGCCCCAAAGCAAAGGAATCCACGCCGAGCCCGGACGAGATTCGGGACACGGTGATCGCAGCAACCATGGATGTGGCCGCGCGGTCCGGTTGGCGGAACCTGACCATGGCCGAGGTCGCGGCGGCGGCGAATCTGCCGCTATCGCAGGTACTGATCCCCTTCCCAACCAAATACACCGTGCTCAACGCGTTTCAGGATCGCGTCGATGCCCGCATGCTGGCGGCGGCGGAGCATTTCAGCAATGACGGCGACGAAGTGGACGATGTCCGCGACCGCCTGTTCGATCTGTTGATGGAACGGTTCGATGCCCTGGCCCCCTATCGCGCCGCCATGGCCGAGATCGCCAAGGATTCCATCGGCGACCCGGGTGCGCTTTGTTTCGTTCCACGCATGGCCCGAACCATGGCCCGGGTATTGGAAGCAGCCGGCCTAAAGACCTCGGGCCCTATCGGGTTGCTTCGGGCCAAGGGCTTGGCGCTGGTCTATGCCGATGCATTTCGCATATGGATCAGGGATGACAGCGAAGACCAAGCAAAGACGATGGCCGCATTGGATCGGGCCCTGCGCCGAGCCGAGAAAGCCATGCGCTTCCTGAACCGCGTCCGCCCCGGGCGCCGGCGCCCCGCCCCGGAAGCTCCAGGCGACACCGCACCTGCAGCATGATTTCCCTGCATATTATTGCACTGCAATATAAGACTTGACTTACGGTCTAATTTTAAGGCAAATAGGGACACCTGCTGCAGTGCAGCAAAATGCTGCACGCGCACGCCGCCAATTCTTGAATCTCTCATCGTGCTCCAATGGAGGACCGAATTTTATGTACGCCGAAATGTTCAAACTCGACAAAAACGGCTTTCCCGCCTGGGCCGCCGATTTCACCAAAGTCTACGCCGACTTCGACCCCGCCAAGATGTCCGACCAGGTCATGAAGGCGATGAAGGGTGGCTCGATCGAAACCGTCGACGTCAACGCCATGATGGACATCCAGCGCAAGAACCTGGAAGCCCTGAACAAAGCCAGCCAGGCAACCTTCGAAGGCGCTCAGCAGATCGCCCAGAAGCAGGCCGACCTGTTCAAGGCGATGTTCGATCAGGCGACTTCCGCCGCCGACTCCCTGGGTAAAGCTTCCAGCCCGCAGGACCTTGCCGCCAAGGAAATCGACCTGTGCAAGTCCGTGTTCGAGGCTTCGCTGGCCAATTCCAAAAAGGTCGCGGACATGCTCACCAAGGTGAACGACTCCGCCGCCAAGGTCATCAACGGCCGCATCTCCGAAGCTCTGGACGAGATGAAGGGTCAGTTGGCCAAGCCGGCCAAATAACGGACCCGATCCGAATAGACGAAAAGGCCGCCCCAACCGGGCGGCCTTTTTTGTTGCGTCCTCCCCGTCCCTCGTTAAGTCTGGGCCGCCTAAACGATAGGAGAGCTCCATGACCGAGGACGCGGCATCCCGAATTACCTTTGACGATTTCCTGGCCGTCGACGTGCGCGTCGGCACCATCGTTCGCGCCGAACCCTTCCCCGAAGCGCGCCGCCCGGCGATCAAGCTATGGGTCGATTTCGGGCCGGAAATCGGTGAACGTAAAACCTCGGCGCAGATCACCCGTCACTACACACCGGAAACGTTGGTCGGGCGGCAGGTGGCCGGCGTGGTGAATTTCCCGCCGAAACAGATCGGCAAGTTCATGTCCGAAGTTCTGGTGCTGGGCCTTCCCGACGATGACGGCGAGGTCGTTTTGATTCGCCCCGACCTGACCGTGCCGAACGGCGGGCGTCTATTCTAGAAACGTAGCGTCAGGCGCGCCGTTCTTCCAATTGGCGCTGCCGCGCGGCTGCGGCATGGCGGGCATTGGTGATCGATTCCGCGACCATCAGGCGCAGCTTCTCAGGCTGGATCGGCTTGTGCATGACTTCGAAGCCACTGGCCGCGGCCTCGCGCAAGCGGTCCGGGCCGGTATCGCCGGTTAACAGAAACCCGGGCACATCGCCGCCCCAGACATGGCGGATCGCCAGGATCGCGTCGGCGCCGGTGTGGCCCAGCTTCAACCGGTAGTCCGCGACGACCAGTTCGGGGCGTTTGCGTTCCTGTTCCAACTTGGCAATTGCCTCGACCGCCGAGCCCGCGACGATGGCGTCGTACCCCCAACCGGTCAGCAGCATTTCCAAGGCTTCGCGAATATCGGCCTCGTCGTCGATCCCGACCACGATGGCACCGGCGACATCCGCCTGTTCGTCGGCGGGCAGGGTCATGACCGCCGGCGCATGCTCGCCGGCCAGCGGCAGGGTGACCGAGAACGCCGACCCCCGGCCGATCTGCGAGCGCACGTTGACCGGATGATCCAACAGGTTCGATAGACGTTGAACGATTGCCAAACCAAGGCCCAGACCTTCGCGCCGGTCGCGGGCCAGGTTCCCGACCTGGTGGAATTCTTCGAAGATCATGTCCAACTGGTCTTCGGGAATACCGACGCCCGTATCCCAGATCTCGACCCGCACTTGATCACCGATGCGGCGGCACCCGACAAGGATCTTGCCGTTTTCCGTATGGCGGACGGCATTGGTCAACAGATTGCGCAACAGGCGGTCCAAGAGGCCGGGGTCGCTATCGACCAACAGGGCGCAGGGAACCATGCGCAGCGTCAGTCCCTTTTCCTCGGCCAGCGGGCGGATTTCGGAACATAGCCGTTCCACCACCGCGCCCAGGTTGAATTCCCGCCGTTGCGGCACGAACAACCCGGCGTCCAGTTTCGAGATATCGAGGAGCGAGCCCAGCAACCGTTCCAAGGCATCCGAACAATCGCGGATACGATTGATCAGCTGCTTGGCTTTGTCGTCCAGGTCTCGTTGGGACAGGACGTTGACGAACATCGCCAGGGCTTGCAGCGGCTGACGCAAATCGTGGCTGGCGGCGGCCAGGAAGCGAGACTTGGCCGCACTTGCCTGCTCCGCCGCATCCTTAGCTTCGGCCAACATGTCTTCGGCCATCTTGGTCGCGGTCACGTCGCGCCCGACACCTTGGATTTCGACCATCCGGCCATCGTCGTCATAGACCGCACGTTCGGTCCACTGCTGCCAGCTGACCTTGCCGTCGCGCCCGACGACGCGATGCAAGTTTTCCTCAATCGGGTTCGTATGGCCGATCCGATGGATAATCTCGAGCCGGACCGCGGCCTCGCCCTCACTCAGTTCCGAGCCGACCGGCTTGCCGATCAAGTCTTCTTTGGGCACGCCGTAGTATTCGCAATAGGCCTCGTTGACGAAGGTCCGAAGACCGTCCGGGGTACAACGGCGGATCAGTTCCGTCTGATCCTCGACGATCGCGTGATAGCGTAGTTCCGAATCCCTAAGCGCCTGTTCCGCCTGTTTGCGTTCGGTGATGTCCTGGCTGACACCGAACAGGCGGCGCGGACGCCCGCTGTCGTCGAAATCGACGCTCAGGTCTTCGAACACATAGCGCACGGTGCCGTCGGGGCGGCGCACGCGGTATTCGTGCTGGCTGTTCGGTTTCGGGTTTTCATAGGCGGCGGCGATTCTGGGCCGATCTTCTGGGTGGATCATGTCCAGGAAAACCTTGCCGGTCGGCCCGACCCGTCCGGGGCGCAGCCCCCAAATCCGCCACAACACCGGCGAACAAACGGTGCGGTTGTCTTCCGGATAATGCTCCCAATAACCGACGCGCGCAGTCCGGGACGTGGCCTGCAGCTTGCTTTCGCTATCGGCCAGCGCTTCTTCCCAACGCTTGTCCTGGGTGATTTCCTTGGCCGCACCGATCACGCGGACGACTTCACCGCCGGTGCCGCGTTCGGGCCGGGAATAGACGCGCAGCCAGCGCACCCGACCATCCGCCGATAGCAGCCGGAATTCGTCGGTCGACGGAATCCCCAGCCGCAATCTCTGATCGCGCGATTCCAGGATCGGCACATCATCGGGATGGATCTGGGTCAGCCAGGCCATGGGGGTTTCGCTTTGCCCCGACTGACCGGCCAGACCGTCGATCCCGCCGACCTGCCATTTCGAGGTCACGCGCCCATCCAATCCCACGTCGTAGGCGTAAACGATATCGGAGGTCAGCTCGGAAATGATCCGGTAGTGGGCATCGGTTTCGGCGTCGCGGGCATCGGCCTGATCATCCGCCGAAGCGGTGCGCGTCGAGTTGTCGGCAGTGATGGCGTCAGGCTGAGCGGCTTGCCCGGAAGATGCCGAAGCTTGCCGACGGCCCAACCAAATCCCCCCGACGAACGCCGCGGCAGCAAGGCCCAGGCCTAAAACGGTAATGCCGCTACCGGCCATCAGATCCGGCATGGGGCGCACTCCTTATCGGCGCGATCAATCCTGTTCCAGGCCCTGCGTCAGGCCAAGGGACGCCGCCTTGATCACCGCCTGCGTCCGGTTGTTGGCATCCAACACCTTGAGCAGCCCGGTGACATGCAATTTGATGGTGCCTTCGGCAAGGCCCAGAATACGAGCGATTTCCTTGTTCGACTTCCCGCCCGCCATCAGGTTCAGAACGTCACGCTGGCGCGGCGTCAGGTGCAGACCGCCGCTTTCCGTCTTGGCCCCGCCGGGGGTCCAATCCATCAAGGTCGGCGGCAAATAGATTTCACCGGAAATGACTTGCCGGACGGCGGCGACCACGACCGAACTATCCAACGTCTTGGGGATATACCCATGCGCGCCGCAATCCATGGCCTGGCCCATTTCTTCCGCTGTTTCGGCGGCGGAAACGACCACGACCGGCACACCGTCCATGGCACGGATCAGGGCGTTCAGGCCCGCGAACCGTTCCATCCCGGGCATCCCCAGATCGACGAGGGCAAGGTCCAGATCATCGGTTTCGTTGACCGTTCGCAAGGCTTCGGGATAGCTGGCGGCTTCGACAACCTTGATGTCCGGGTCGATGATTTCCAGCAACGAGCCGAGCCCCGTGCGAAACAACGCATGGTCGTCGGCAATCAGCACCTTTGACGGCAGGGAATCAGTCAATTTTTACCCCCCGGACGCCGGAATTTTCCGCAATGGGCGCGGCGTCTCGCTTATCGGATCCGAACTCGATCAACCATCATTATAATTCCCAGTCATGGAAAAGCCATGAATTCCATGGGCCTTTCCATGCGCCCTACAACGGCAGGCGGACGCGCGCCCGCAAACCGCCGGCCGGAGAATCCGAAAGAATAATCTCGCCGCCATGGCTGCGCACCACGTCCCGGGCGATGGTCAGGCCCAAACCCACGCCCCCCGTTTCCGGATTGCGCGAGTCGTCCAGGCGGAAAAACGGACGAAAGACATCGGCCCGCTTTTCCTCGGGGATACCCGGTCCGTCGTCGTCGATCGTAATTTCGATGGCATCCCCGCGCTGCCCCGCACGCACCGATACATGCTGCCCGTACCGCGCCGCGTTCTCGACCAGGTTGGTAATGCATCGCTTGAACGCATTGGGGCGCAGCGGCAGGGTCAGATCGTCCTCCAGGTGCAGGTCGATGGGCCGACCGCGACGGCGCACCTGGGTAACGACATCTTCCAACAACGGGCTCAACTCGGTCGGGGTGGGCTTTTCCGTGCCCTCGCCCCGGGCAAAGGCGAGATAGCCTTCCAACATGTGCTCCATGTCGGAGACGTCGGCGGACAGGTCATCCACCCCATCGACGTCCCCCAACATGGCCAGTTGCAGTTTCATTCGGGTCAACGGCGTGCGCAGGTCGTGCGACACACCGGACAACATATCGGTGCGCTGCGTGATCTGACGTTGAAGCCGCTCGCGCATGGCCATGAAGGCCTGCGCCGCCTGACGCACTTCGGTGGCGCCTTCGGGTTTGAAGTTCGACACATCGCGGCCCTTGCCGAAGTTTTCGGCCGCATGGGCCAGTCGACGGATCGGCTTGACCTGATTGCGCATGAAGATCGTCGCCACCCCGAACAGGATCAGCGACGTCCCGACCATCCAGATCACAAACACATAAACAGTCGTTGAGAACAGGCGTTTTCGCACTGTCGTCACCCGCATGACCCCATCGGCAAGCTGCACATCAATGATGACGTTGCGGTCGGAGCTGTCGGAATCCAGGCGGTAGGGGCGGGTCAAATAGCCCTGCATCAGACGATCGAGCATTTCCTCTAGATCGTTGGACGGCTCAATCGATTTATTGGACAAGATCGCATCGGGCAGGAACGTCACGATCATATCCATATTGCGCCCGGCGATTTCCGCTGCCCGCTCGCGTCCGTGTTCGCTGGGGTCGTCGTTGACCAGTTGCAAGATTGCCGCGACGTCACCGGCGACGCTACGCGCCAGGCGATAGGACACTTTGTCCCAGTGGGTTTCATAGAAAATCAGGCCCGACACCACCTGGAGCAGAACCAGCGGCGTGACGATAATCAACAAGGCGCGGCCGAGCAGGCTTTTCGGCAGGGCGTTCTTGACGGTCGTTCGCAAGGACATCAGTGGCGGCTCATCGGCGTGGCGTTAATCGGGACGCAGGACATACCCCTTGCCGCGCACGGTCTGAAGGTAGCGCGGCATGCGGGGGTTGGGTTCGATCTTACGGCGAAGACGCGTGACCTGTACATCGACCGCGCGTCCCCCGCCGGCGGCGCCGGTTCGGGCGATCAGATCCTCGCGCGTCAACACGTCGCCCGGACGGGCGGCCAGGGCAGCCAGCAGGCCGGCCTCCAACTCCGTCAGGCGGATCGGGCGGCCGCCGCGCGACAACTCTCCACGGTCGGGGCGGAACAGAATATCGCCGAAATACATATCCGCGGACTGGGCCTGCGGCTGCGGCGTCCGCTTCAGAATATTCCGAATGCGCAGCAGCAGCTCCCGCGGCTCGAACGGTTTGACCACATAGTCGTCTGCCCCACCCTCCAGACCGTTGATGCGATCCTCGGCTTCGGCCATGGCGGTCAACATCAGGATCGGTATCGAAGACCGGGTCCGCAGGTCGCGCGCGAACTCCAGCCCGCTTTCGCCCGGCATCATCAGGTCCAGAACAACCGCGTCAAAATCAAAATGGCTCAGCCGTTTGCGTGCCTCGGCCGCGTCTGCGGCAGTGACCACGAAGAACCCGTTATCGGACAGGAAGCGGTTCAACAGATCGCGCAGACGACCGTCGTCATCGACCACCAGGAGATGTGGCAAATCGGCGTTCACAGGCGGTACGGCTCCAATCCCAGACGTCCATGCCCCCGACAACGCGAGGGGCGATGCGAGACTAACATGCTTTTAGCATTTGCAGGCAGCCCGAGGGCGACGGGAGAGATGCTCAGGAATAGCCCGGCGCGGGGCCGGTGCTGACACGGTGGCGGTCTTCTTTGTCGATCATGCCCAGCAACACGCGCTGAAACCCCTCGACCGCGTCCAGGCCAGCATCGTGGAACGCCCGCGACAACCGCGCCGTCTGGCGCTCCGCCAACAGATGTTCCAGTTCCCGGCCCTTAGGCGTTAGCTGCATCAGGCGGCGCCGGCGGTCGCCGTCATCCGTTTCCTGCACGACGTAGCCTTCGTCGATCAACGTCGAGAGCACGCGATTAAGCGATTGCTTGGTGATCTTCAAAATCGCCAGCAGTTCCGACACGCTGATGCCTTCGTTGACGCCGATGAAGTAGATCGCCCGGTGATGGGCCCGGCCCATGCCGTAATCGGCCAGGATGGCATCGGCCTCGCCCGTGAAATCACGATAGGCGAAGAACAACAGCTCCATGACGTGGCGCATATCGTCTTCGCGCGGCGCCG